>NZ_JBSHBN010000034.1:0-7009 GCF_053612025.1 Kitasatospora sp. NPDC054768 | reverse complement strand
CGCCGGAGCCGAGGAGCCTGCCGATGCCGCTCGCCGTGCCCGCGCCTGTGCCCGGGCGCGGGCGCGGGCCGGGCCGGGCCGTCAGGCCGCCGCCTCCGCCTCCCGGGCGTCGGCGGGGACACCGAGGTCGCCCAGCACCGCCTGTGCCGCCCGCCGCCCGGAGACCAGCGCGCCCTGCACGGTGCTGGTGTCCCGGTGGTCCCCGGCGACGTACAGCCCGGCCAGCAGCCGCACCGGGCGGCGGGGGTTGTGCGGCGGCGGCATCGCGGGCAGCGCGTCCGGGACGTGCCGCACGCCGAGGAACTGCCAGCCCGACGTCGAGCCACCGTACAGCTCGGCCAGCCGGGCCCGGACGGCCGGTTCCAGACCGGCCGGGCCGCCCACGTCGAAGGCGCGCCGCCCGAGCACGGTGGTGGCGATCAGCGACTGGCCGGCCGGGGCGTAGGACGGGTGCAGCTCGCTGAGCACCAGTGAGTGCGAGACCAGCGGCGGGTGCCCGTTCGGCCGGTCGCCGTCGAGCAGCAGGACGGCCTCGCCCAGCGGGGCGGCGTCGGCGGCGTGGTAGAAGGTCGTGACGGGGTGGAAGTCCGGTAGCCGCAGCCCGGGCAGCAGTTCGGCGGCGGAGCGGGCGTCGGTGGCGACGATGACGGCCTGGGCGCCGATCCGCCCGTGCGCGGCGGTCTCCACGCCGTCCGCGGCGATCGAGGTGACCCGCACCCGGGTGCGGACGGTGCCGGCGGGGAGGGCGGCGGCCAGTTGGGCCGGCACCGCCGCGATCCCGGCGGCGGGCAGACAGAGCCGCCCACGCGCGTACGAGCGCAGCACCAGGTCGGCGACCCGGCTGCTGGTCCCGAGCGCCGGATCGGAGAGCAGGGCGCTGAGCAGCGGTCGCAGGAAGCCGTCCACGGTGCGCTGGGCCAGGCCGTGGCCGGCCAGTGCGCGGGCGGCGGTGGTCTCCGGACGGGCCTGGAGCCGGCCGACCGGGGTGGCGGCGAGCCGGCCGAGCCGGCCCGCCAGCCGGGCCTTGTCCAGCGGGCTGCCGAGCGGGGCCCGGGCGGCGGCCTGCCGGGCGACGGTGAGCTGGGGGTCCCCGGCGCGGTAGCGGCGGCCGGCGCTGTGCACCAGCACGCCGGGCGCGAGCTGGCGCAGGTCGAGGCGGTCGAGGTCGAGCGTGCGGCGCAGCTCGGGGAAGGCGGTGTTCAACAGGTGACTGCCGTCGTCGAGCCGGAATCCGTCCTGCTCGCGGGTGGCCATCCGGCCACCGATCCGGTCGGTGGTCTCCAGGACCTGAACGGTGAGGCCGTGGCCGGTGAGCGCGCGGGCGGCGGCCAGGCCCGCGAGTCCGGCGCCGACCACGACGACGTCCGGGTCGGACGGCCGGCGGGCGCGGCGGGTGAAGTCGTACGTGGGCACTGGGGTGCTCCCTCCCTGGTCCCGGGGCTCCGGCCGACGCAGGCAGCGGGGTGCCGGGACACGGTCCGTGGAGGGTGATGCCCAGTCAGTGTGAGCATCAGACAAGCGCATCGGGCCGGATCCGAAGGCCGGGGAGGGTCCTGCGGCACCAGGCGGGGGAGTGGTCACGGACAGTGCGCCGTGGTGGCCGGGTTCGGGGGTCGGTGGGCGCGTACGGTCACCGGGGGCGTGCGACGCGCCCGCCATGTGCTCCCGTGCGCCCCCTCCCCGGGCCCCCTCGGGCCCCACTCGGCATATGCCGCTGGCCAGGGCGGATACCGTCGTCGGAGTACGTACGGGCTTCGCGCGACCCGCGCGCCCGCCTACCCTCCCGGCGCGCGCAGCCACCCCGCGCGCCCGCCGCCCAGCACCCGCCCCAGGAGCCGCACCAACCCGCGCGCCGGCCGCGCCCGTCCCGTCGGCCGCGCCCGTCCCGTCGGCCGCGCCCGTCCCGTCGGCCGCGCCCGCCCCGCCGGCCGCGCCCGCCCCGTCGCCCGGCACCCGCTCCGCGCGTGCCCCTGACGCCGCCCCGCGCACCCGTCACATCGCGGCGAGCACCGCCGAGTACACGTCCGGGTGGGTGAAGCGGAAGCCCGCGTCCAGCAGCCGCCGCGGCACCACCCGGTGGCTGCCGACCACCTCGATCGCCAGCTCGCCCAGCACCGCCTTGAGCACCGCCTCCGGCACCGGGAACGGCGTCGGCCGCCGCAGCGCCCGGCCCAGCGCGGTGGTCAGCTCGGCGTTGGTCGCCGGGTTCGGCGCGGTGAGGTTGAAGGCGCCGGAAAGGTCGTCGTGGTCGATCAGGAACCGCAGCGCGGCCACCTCGTCGTGCAGCGAGATGAAGCTCCAGTACTGCCGCCCGTCGCCGAGCCGCCCGCCGAGACCCAGCTTGAACAGCGGGAACAGCCGCCCGCCCGCCCCGCCGGCCGCGGACAGCACCATGCCGGTGCGCGGGTGGACGACCCGGATCCCGGCCCGCTCGGCCGGCCGGGCGGCGTCCTCCCACTCCCGGCAGACCTCGGCCAGGAAGTCGTCGCCGGCGGGGGAGTCCTCGTCGATCACCCGGTCGCCGGTCTGCCCGTACCAGCCGACCGCGGAGGCGCTCACGAGGACCTGCGGCGGCTCCTTGAGCCCGGCCAGGGCGACGGCCAGCGTCTCGGTGCCGTACACCCGGCTCTCCCGGATCTCCCGCTTGTAGGAGTCCGTCCAGCGGCGGTCGCCGACCCCGGCGCCGGCCAGGTGCACCACGGCCTGAACCCCGGTCAGTCCGTCCCGTTCGACCTCGCCGAGCAGCGGGTTCCAGCCGATCGCGGTGCTGCCGTCCGGCCGTGGGCCGGTCTTCGAGCGGTGCCGGACCAGCCGGACCACCTCGTGGCCGTCCGCCAGCAGGGAGCGGACGAGCGCCGAACCGATCAAACCCGTGGAACCCGTGACAGCGATGCGCATGCGCCCATCCTCGCAGCTCCCGCGCGCTCCCGCGGTGTTCCCGACCGGCCGTCACCTCCGCGTGCGCCGTTAGCATGACGCGCATGCCTGACGACGATCTGATCATCCGTACGGCGCGGAGCGAGGACGAGCGCGAACTCGCCGTCCTCAACCACGCGGCCTGGTCCGTCCTGTCCGACGTCTCCCCGCAACCGCCCGTCGAGGACCCGCTCTTCGACGAGCGGCACGCCCCCGAGCACTACCTGCTGGCCGTGCTGGACGGCCGGATCGTCGGTTACATCCGGCAGGTCCCGGCCACCCGGCTGGCGAGCAACCGGCACGTGCGGCAGATCCAGGGCCTGGCCGTCGACGGCACCGTCCGCGGCCGGGGCATCGGCCGGCGGCTGGTCGACGCGGCCTGTGCGGCGGCCCGGGCCGAGGGCGCCCGCAAGATGAGCCTGCGGGTGCTCGGGTGGAACGCTCCGGCCCGCCGCCTCTACGAGAGCTGCGGCTTCGTCGTCGAGGGCTCGCTGGCCGAGGAGTTCCTGATCGACGGCCGGTACGTGGACGACATCTGGATGGCCCGCGGCCTGGCCGACTGAGCGGCAGGGCAGCCGCCCTGCCCGCACCCGCGCGGTCCTCCCGCCCCGCCCGCGCGCCGGCCGTTCGAACAGGCCTGCCGCCAAGGGAGGTTGGCCGCCCGCCGGGCGGTGCAGAGTCGTGACAGTCCCGACCTGTCTGGAGCGCCGCCGTGCCGGGTACCGTACGCCCGTGAGCAACTCGACGCCTCCCGGGTGGTACCCGGTCCCGGGTGCGGACGGCACCCCCGGTCACGAGCGCTGGTGGGACGGCAACGCCTGGACGGCCGAGGTCCGACCGCTCCAGGGCGGCGTCGCGGGCGGACTCGCCGACGCCCCCACCCAGACCGGGTCGCCGTCCGACCGGAAGCCCGGCTACGGGTACCCGGGCGGCCCGGCGGCCCCGACCTACGGCTACCCGGGCCAGGACGCCCACCAGGCACCCGCCTACGGCTACCCGGGCCAGGATGCGTACCAGCCCCAGGCCCAGGCCCAGGGCGGTTACCAGGCGCAGGGCGGCTACCCCGGCCCGGCCCAGGGCGGTTACCCGCCCCAGGGCCCCGGCTACGGCCCCGGTTACGGCTACCCGGGCCCGGGCTACCCGCCGCCGGCCGGGCCGGCCCGACCGAAGACCGGTCTGATCATCGGCATCGCGGTCGCCGTGCTGGCGGTGGCCGGGATCGTCGCCGGGGTCGTCTTCAACAGCGGCGGCGACCACCGGGCGGACCCGACCCCGGACCCCACGGTCACCGCGCCCCGGAGCAGCAGCCCCACGCCGAGCCCCAGCCCCACCGCGCCCACCAGCAGCCCCGCGGCGCCCAAGCCCCTGCCGGCGGTCAAGAGCACCGTCCCCGACCCGGAGCACGCGATCACCGTGCCGGTCCTCGACGGCTGGGTGGTGTCCGACAACCCGCCGCACTCGACGGTCTACCTCGGCACCGACCGCTACACCTGCCCGGACGGCAGCTCCTGCATCCGCGGCCAGTTCTCGGTCGAGAAGGACATCATCCAGGGCACCACGCCCAAGGCCGCCGCCGACGCCCAGATGCCCTCCTACGCCGGGCAGGTCTTCTCCGGCGTCAGCTCGCACACCGACGCCGGCTCCGGGTACATCAGCGTGGCCGGAGTGCTCGGCTACGCCACCCGCTGGCACATCCGCACCACGGACGGCACCCAGGGCTACGTCCTGCTGGCCGCCCTCCCGGCCAAGGGGGGCGGCTACGTGGTCATGGAGGGCGGCGTGGACGACAGTCCGGCCGCGCCGGACTTCGCGGTGCTGGACCAGATCCTCAAGGGCATCAAGCAGGACAGCTCCTCCGGCAGCAGCACCTGACCGCCCTCAGTCCCCGTACCGCTCCCAGAGCTTGGGGAAGCGCTTCGCCATGACGTCCGGGTCGTCGAAGTCCAGCCCCGGCCCGGCCGGCCGCTCGGGCTGCCGCACGCCCACCTCGGGCAGCGGCAGCCCGGTCAGCCGCTCGTACGCCTCGTCGGCGGCGTAGCCGAGGTCCTCGGCCTCGCCGTCCTCCTCCTCGTCGAACTCGGGCAGCAGGTCCGCCAGGTCGTCCGGATCGGTGAGCCCGCCCTCGAAGACCTCCCGGCCCTGGCCGATCAGCCAGGACCGGAAGTAGTCGAAGGTGTCGTCGGAGGCGCCGTCGAGCATCAGGTAGGCCGCGCCCCACAGGTCGTGGCGGTAGGCGCGCTGGAACCGCGCCTGGAACAGCCGGGCGAAGTCGATCACATCGTCCGGGGTCAGCTGGAGGAGCCGTTCCACCAGGATGTCTGCCTGCTCGTCGGGGTCGCCGTCGGCGTCGTCCCGGGTCTCGTCGATGATCTGCCAGAAGTCCGTCTCGTCCATCACCGCTCAAGCATCCCCGTTCGGCCGCGTCCGCGCATGCCGCGACTCGGTGCGACCCGGGACTCGGCGTGTCCGGGGGCCGGGAACGGCGGAACCCCGCGCCGTCCGGGGACGACGCGGGGTTCCGTACGCGGGGTTCCGCGGGGACCTGGTGGGGTCAGAGGCCGAGCTCGACCTCGAACTCGCCGGCCTCCAGGATCTCCTTGACCGCGACCAGGTAGCGGGCGGCGTCGGCGCCGTCCACCAGGCGGTGGTCGTAGGAGAGCGACAGGTAGGTCATGTCGCGGATGCCGATGGCGGTGCCGCCGTCGGCCTCGATGACCACCGGGCGCTTGACGGTGGCACCGATGCCCAGGATGGCGACCTGGTTCGGCGGCACGATCACGGTGTCGAACAGCGCACCGCGGGAGCCGGTGTTGCTGATGGTGAAGGTGGCGCCGGACAGCTCGTCCGGGGTGATCTTGCTGTCGCGGACCTTGGTGGCCAGCTCGGCGGTCTTCTTCGAGATGCCGGCGATGTTGAGGTCGCCCGCACCCTTGATGACCGGGGTCATCAGACCCTTCTCGGAGTCCACCGCGATACCGATGTTCTCGGTGTCGAAGTAGGTGACCGTGCCCTCGGCGTCGTTGATCCGGGCGTTGACGACCGCGTGGACCTTCAGCGCCTGGGCGGCGGCCTTGACGAAGAACGGCATCGGGGAGAGCTTGACGCCCTCGCGGGCCAGGAAGCCCTCCTTGGCCTTGGCGCGCAGCGACATGATCTTGGTGACGTCCACCTCGACCACGCTGGTCAGCTGGGCCTGCTCGTGCAGAGCCTTCAGCATGTTGTCGCCGATGACCTTGCGCATGCGGGTCATCTTGACCGTCTGGCCGCGCAGGGCGGACGGCGAGGCGGCGGCCTTCGGCGCGGCGGCCGGGGCGGCAGCGACGACCGGGGCCGGAGCGGCCTTGGCGGCCTCCGCGGCGGCGATGACGTCCTGCTTGCGGATGCGGCCGCCGACGCCGGTGCCGGCGACAGAGGCCAGCGCGACGCCGTGCTCGGCGGCGAGCTTGCGCACCAGCGGGGTGACGTAGGCGTCACCACTGTCGGCCACCGGAGCGGCCGGAGCGGCAACCGGGGCCGGGGCGGCGACCGGAGCCGGGGCGGCAATCGGGGCCGGAGCGGCAACGGGCGCCGGGGCGGCGACCGGGGCCGGCGCCGGGGCAGCGGGAGCCGGGGCGGCAACCGGAGCCGGAGCCGGGGCGGCCGGGGCAGCGGGGGCCGGAGCGGCGACCGGAGCCGGGGCGGCAACCGGGGCCGGGGCGGCAACCGGGGCCGGGGCGGCAACCGGGGCCGGGGCGGCAACCGGGGCCGGGGCGGCGGCGACGGCACCGGCGGCGCCGATCAGCGCGAGCTGGGCGCCGACCTCGGCGGTCTCGTCCTCGCCGACCAGGATCTTCACCAGGGTGCCGGCGACCGGCGACGGGATCTCGGTGTCGACCTTGTCGGTGGAGACCTCGAGCAGCGGCTCGTCGATCTCGACGGTGTCACCCTCGGCCTTCAGCCAGCGGGTGACGGTGCCCTCGGTGACCGACTCGCCCAGCGCGGGCAGCAGCACCGGGGTGGCGTCGGCGGCCGGCGCGGCGGCGACCGGGGCCGGGGCCGGGGCGGCGACCGGAGCCGGGGCCGGGGCGGCGGCGACCGGAGCGGCGACCGGGGC
>NZ_JBSHBN010000033.1:0-64148 GCF_053612025.1 Kitasatospora sp. NPDC054768 | reverse complement strand
CCCTCCGCGTCGACGGGGTGCGGCGGCGCTGCCGCCACTCAGGTGGCGGACAGCTGTCCGCGCACCCACGCGGGGTCGGGGTTGGTGTGCGGCCGGCCGTCCACGACGACGGTCGGCACGGTCTCGTTGCCGTCGTTGGCCGCCCGTACGACCGCTGCCGACCCGTCAGATCCCCCGCCGGGACGGGGCGGCCCCGGCGGGGCGCTTCCGTTCGTGGTCCACCGTCTCGGCGACCCGCAGCGCGACGTCCTCGGGTTTCTCGTGCTCCCAGAAGCGGAGCACCGTCCAGCCCTCGTCCCGCAGATGCTCCGTCGTCTCGGTGTCGCGCTCGATGTTGCGGCCCAGCTTGGTCCGCCACCATTCGGCGTTGCTCTTGGGGTGCGTGGCGTGCTGCGGGCACCCGTGCCAGAAACAGCCGTCGAGGAAGACCGCCACCTTCGGCCCCGGGAAGAGGATGTCCACCGTACGGCGAGGCATGCCCGGCACCGGCCGCTGGACACGGTAGCGGTACCCACCGGCATGGAGCAGACGGCGGACGGCCAGTTCCTGGGCGGTGTCCCGCGATGCCTGTCGGCTCATGCGGGCGGAGACGGCGGGTGTGGACGGTACCGGCGACATATTGCCATTCTCGTCCACCCGTCCGACAGTCGTGCGAGGCCCGGGAGAGGCCGGTCGCCCGCCGCTGCCCCTCGGCTTCCCCGCTCGCCGCTCCCCCGGGCCTTGCCGTTCGACCGAACGGCGCCCGGGGCGGCGGCGGGCGACCGGCGTCAGGCGAGGTCGCGCACCCGGCGGATCGAACCGGCCAGCAGGATCGCCGGGCCG
The DNA here is from genome assembly GCF_053612025.1 of Kitasatospora sp. NPDC054768. NCBI lineage: Bacteria > Bacillati > Actinomycetota > Actinomycetes > Kitasatosporales > Streptomycetaceae > Kitasatospora > Kitasatospora sp. NPDC054768. The sequence goes on along the minus strand of NZ_JBSHBN010000033.1, from coordinate 63,326 downwards.
GCCAGGCTGCACACCGCCAGCAGGAGCAGCGCCGTGCGCGGGCCCCAGGCCGTGGAGGCGGCACCGGCCAGGACCGCGCCGACCGGGATGGCGCCCCAGGAGACGAACCGGACGGTGGCCATCACCCTGGGGAGCAGCTCCGGCGGGGTGTGGGTCTGCCGGTGGGTGCGGGTGACGATGCTGGTGACCACCACTCCCGCCGAGAAGCCCGCGTTGCCGACGGCGAACACGAGCGCCGCCCAGCCGGAGCCGGCCGCCGGGAGCAGGAAGGTGAAGAGCGCGGCGATCAGCGCCGCCCTCCGCAGGGCGCCGCCGCTGCCGATCCGGGAGACCACCCGGGGTGTGAGGGCGGCGCCGATCAGGCTGCCCAGGCCGCCGGTGGCCATCAGGGCGCCGACGGCGGCGGCCGGCGCGTCGAGGGTGTCGACCAGGAACACCGGGGTGAGCGTCATCAGCCCGCCGGCGACGAAGTTGACCGCGGTGGCGTCGGCGGCGCACGGCCCGATCACCGGGTGCCGGGTGACGAAGTGCCAGCCCTCGCGGATCTGTTCCCGCATCCCCGCGCCGGCCGGGCGGGCGACGGCGGACCGTTCCGCGCGCGGCAGGCTGCGCAGCAGGGCCGCCGAGACCAGGTAGCTGACCGCGTCCAGCACCATCGCGGCCGCGCCGCCGACGAGTTGGACCAGCACCCCGCCGAGCGAGGGGCCGGCCAGCTCGGTCGCGGCGCTGCTGCCGGAGAGCAGGCTGTTGCGGGCGGTCAGCTCCTCCCTGGGGACGATGGAGGGCAGGAAGGTGGAGTTGCCGACGTCGAAGACCACGCTCGCCAGCCCGACCAGCAGCGCGACCGCCACCAGGTGCGGCAGGCCGAGGCCGCCCAGCGCGGCCGCCACCGGAACCGAGGCCACGGCCAGCCCGCGCACCAGGTCCATCACCACCTGAGTGCCGCGCAGCGGGAGCCGGTGGACCAGGACGCCGGCCGGCAGTCCGACCAGCAGCCACGCCAGGTACCCGGCGCCGGTGATCAGGCCGACCTGCCAGGCCGTCGCGTGCAGGGTGAGCACGGCGATCAACGGCAGGGCGACACTGGTCACCTGGTCCCCGAGCCGGCTGACCAGCGATCCCGTCCAGTAGCGCCAGAACACTCCTGCCGAAGTCCGGCGTCGCGCCTCGTGCTCCGCTCCCCGGTCCGCCGCGACCGCTGTCCGCGTCGTCACATCCACCATCGGGCCCACCCCTTCTGTCGCAACCTGTCCACTGCACCGGACTGGGCGTCAGCCGCCGCGTCCTCACCGAGCGCCTCAAGGCGTTGGTCGCCGCCGGGGTGCTGGAGAAGCGGCCCGCCGTGTGCACGGCCTGACCGGCCACCGGCTGCCCGAGCTGGAACTCCCCGCCGCCACAGGCGAGTCGACCGGCCCCGTGGCGCCCGGCGCCACCTGGACGGTGCTCTACTGCCACCCCGGCGCCCACGCCTCCGGCGGCCCGGACCACCCGCCCGGGTGGGGGGAGATCCCCGGCGCGGCCGGCTGCACCCTGGAGTCCGGCACCTACCGCGACCGCGCGGCCGAGTTCACCGCCCGCGACGCCCGGGCCCACGGCGTCAGCACCCAACGCCCGGACCAGCTGTCCGCGTTCGCCGAGCACGCCCGCCTCCCCTTCCCGCTGCTCTCCGACGGCGAAGTCCGGCCGACCGCCGCGCTGCGCCTGCCCACCTTCCGGGCGGCGGGCGTCGACCGGCTCTGGCGGCTCACCCTCGTACTGGACGCCACCCGCACTGTCCGCGGGGTCCTCTGTCCGGTGATCGACCCGGCGGGATCGGTCGAGGACGCCCTCGCCCTGATCGACGGGCTCGCACCACAGTGATGGCAGGCCGCCACCGGCCCGCCCCGACGCACCGGGCGTCCGCACAGCCGCCCGGGTCCTGACGTGCCCCTGCCCAACTCAGCCGACGCCCACACCCCGGGGGGCCAAACGCGCCACGGCCGCACCACGGCGCCCCGGCCGGTCGCCCCGGCCCTGCCCCGGCCGGCTCCCAGCTGCCTCCACCGGAGGACCACCCGGAGGGCTCGCTTCCAGATTGTGACGTGCCCCTGTCTAGTTCGTTCCCGTCCTGGTGTGGTGGGATGAGGCCTCACGGGGATGAACCGCTGACGGGGGTGTGTACTGGTGCGGAGTGGATGGCTGCGGGAGCTGGACGGGGACGCGGCGCGCCTGACGGCCGTGGGGCTGGTGCGGCTGGGGGCACAGGACTGGCTGAGTACGGAGGCCGGGGAACCGGCCTGGATGGGCGGACTGCGGGCGGCCTCGTTCGCCGATGCCTGGCTGGCGTTCGGCGACGGACCCGCGTCCGGACTGCGGGTGCCCGCGCCGGCACTCCTGCGGGCCCTGGTGGCCCGGGCCGCGGAGCTGGTGCTGCGCTCCTGCCGGGAGGACGGGCCGGCGGCGCTGGAATGGCTGGGGCAGCGCTCGGCGGAGGCTCGTGAACAGGCGCAGCGCGAGGGCGCCTCGCACCCGGCCGAGCCCTGTGCGCTGACCCTGGTGTGGCACGGCGTGCAGGCGCTGACCGCCGAGGACGGGCCGTGCCACGCCCGCCGGATCGAGGAGCGCGGCGAGGCGTACGTCCGGGAGCGGCACCGCCGCCAGGACACCCTGGCGCTGGTGCTGTGCTGCACCCGGATCGCCGCGGCCGCGCTGGTGGAGCTGTGCGAGGGCGATCCGGAACGGGTCGGCGGGTGGCTGGAGCAGGACGCGGCGCGTTCCATGCCGCGCGGCGGCCGGGTGCCGCTGTGGGTGCCGGGCCGGCCCGCTCTGCCGGCCGGCTGAGCGCGCCTGCCCTGGTGGGCCCGGCCCGGCCCGGCTCAGCGCGCCGGGCCGGGCCCGCCAAGGCCGCGAACAGGCCGCTCAGGGCACCGATCGGGCCGCCCACTGCCCGAACAGGCCCGTCAGGCCGCGTCGAGCAGCCGGGCGACCTCCGTCATGGCCGGCCCCAGCGGCAGGTCGAGCCGGAGCGCGGCGAGTTCGTCGCCGCGCGTCGGCCCCTGGTTGACGATCGCGACCGGCAGCCGCGACCGGGCGGCGCGGCGCACGAAGCGCAGCCCGGACAGGACCGCCAGCGAGGAGCCGAGGACCACCAGCGAACGGGCCGCGTCGACCAGTTCGAAGCAGTGCTCGACCCGGGGCAGCGGGACGTTCTCGCCGAAGAAGACCACGTCGGGCTTGAGCACTCCGCCGCAGTCCGTGCAGGCGGCGACCCGGAAGCCGTCCACCACGGGCTGCGGCAGCTGCGCGTCGCCGTCGGGCCGCAGCTCCGCCCCGGTCGGCCGGAAGCCGTGGTTGAGCTCCTCCAGCCGCCGGTCCAGCTCGGCCCGGGTGCTGGTGCGGCGACAGTCGAGACAGACCACCCGGCGGAGTCCGCCGTGCAGCTCGACGGCCTCCCGGGTGCCGGCCGCGTGGTGGAGACCGTCCACGTTCTGGGTGATGACCGCCGCGACGTGCCCGGCCCGGCGCAGCCGTTCCACCGCGTGGTGTCCGGCGTTGGGCCGGGCACCGGCGATCGCGGGCCAGCCGCTGTGGCTGCGGGCCCAGTAGCGGCGCCGGGCGTCGGCGCTGCCGGTGAATTCCTGGTACGTCATCGGGGTGCCGCTGCGGCGGCGGCCGGTGGCGCCGCGGTAGTCGGGGATCCCGGACTCGGTGGACAGGCCCGCCCCGCTGAGCAGCACCGTGCCACGCCGCTCCAGCAGCCCTACCAGGGCTTCCAGCCCCTCCCCCGGTGGCACGGCGGCCCGTCCGTCCGGGTGTTCGAACGCGTCCATACCGTCGAGGTTAGACCGACGACGGCCCCGGTTCCCCGCCCGGCCGGAGGGATCCTCGGCGGCGCCGGTGGCGAAGGCCGCGATCCGCTCCAGGGGCGGGTTCCAGCCCCGGGTGGTGTCCACGGCCAGGCAGGGGGCGTCCAGCGCGATCGGCGTCCAGGACTCGATCGGCCGCTCGCCGCGCGCGATGCGGCGCAGCAGTTCGCCGTCCGCGTGGACGGCACGGCCGGGCGTCCCGGCGGCCCGGCGGGCGATCCGCTCCCGGGCGGCGGTTCACGGCCGGCGCGCCCAGGCGGAGATCATCGGGGCGGTGGCCAGGTCGAGCCGGCCGCCGGCGACGTTGGCCAGGTGACGGTCGATCTCCTCGTCCGTCGCGAGCCCTTCCCGCACCAGCAGCCCGCGGATCTGCCGGACCGTCGCGTCCTCCAGGACCGCGCAGGCCGGCGAGGTGATCGGGAAGTAGGCGTCGGCCCGGACGTCGACGAGGCCGGCCTCGCGCAGCGCCCGGGGCAGCGTCCGCCCGTACGCGAGGTCGGCGCCGCGCCCGGCCATCAGGGTGCGGAAGCCCGACCGCAGCCGGTTGGCGAGGCGCTCGTCGGGCCCGGACTCGTCCGGGCAAAGCAGCGGCTGGAGGGCCGGGTCGGCGTCCTCCAGGAGCAGCCGGCCGCCGGGGCGCAGCGCCTGGACCATCCGGCGCAGGGCCTCGGCGCGGTCGGCGACGTGCACCAGGACCAGCCGGGCGTGCACCAGGTCGAAGCCGCCGGGCGGCGGCGGGTCGGCGGCCACGTCGTGGCGCAGCACCTCGATCACGCCGCCGGCGGCGGGGGCGGTCCAGGAGACGTCGATGTCGGTGGCGACCACCGTGCCGGTCGGGCCGACGCGTTCGGCGAGACCGAGCGGCACCGAGGGGCCGCCCGCGCCGACCTCCCAGCAGCGCATGCCGGGGCCGATTCCGAGGGCGTCGACGTGCCGGAAGGTCACCGGGTCGAACAGCTCGGCGAGGGCGCGGAAGCGGATTCCCGCCTCCGACTGGCGGTTGTCCAGGAGGTAGCCGTGGTCGCTGTCGTGCTCAGCCATGCCGGAATTCTCGCAGGCGGCGGGGCCGCCGGGTGCTCCGGCCCCTCGGGGCCGCGGGGTCGGGTCGGCGAGACGGCGGTCAACCAGCCCCCAGAGACGGCGAGTTGGGGTTTATTGACGAAAAGTCAGCAAGTTTGTCCCATCGCCTTGACGGCGCACGGTCACGGCTGGACCGTAGGGAAACCGGAAACGCCGCGCGCTCCCCGGTCCCCACCGCTCGGGAGCCGCGAGAGGACGTCTTCTCGCCCCTCACCGAGGAAGAGGTTTTCCCATGCGCTTCAGCCGTCACCTCGCCGTCACCGCCGCCGCCGTCTGCGCGGCCGGCGCTCTGGCCGCCGCCCCCGCCTCCGCGTCGCCGCAGCCCCTCACCGCCGGTCCGGTGCTCACCACCGGGAGCGCGGGCGGTACCGCCGTCGCCGTGGGCGACGCGCTCGCCGCGCCGCTCGCCACCGGCACCAAGGCCACCTTCTACTCGACCGCGACCAGCACCACCGGCGTCACCTGCGCCACGTCGCAGCTCTCGGCCTCGGTGCTGGGCAACCCGGCGGCGCCGGGCAGCGCGACCGCCTCGCTGACCGGGCTGACCTTCGGCTCGTGCACCGCCAACGTCACCGGGGTCACCTCGGTGCGCAGCCTGACGGTCGGCAACCTGCCGTACGGCGTCACCGTCTCCGACGCGCCCGGCCTGCCGGTCACCCTCACCGGCGGGTCCGCCGGCACGATCCAGGCCACCGCCGTCCTGGACACCTGGTTCGGCACCATCACCTGTTCCTACCAGCTGAGCGGCGCCTTCACCGGCAACGCCGACAACGCCGCGCACAGCCTGGCGTTCCGCACCGAGCACTTCGCCAAGAGCGGCGGCTCGACGCTCTGCCCGGCCGACGGCTACTTCTCCGCGACGTACGGCCCGGTGGCCGACACCAGCCAGGCGGGCGGCCCGGCCGTCTTCGTCAACTGACCGCCCCGCGGGACCACCGGGGTGGGCGCGGCAACACCCGCCGCGCCCACCCCGGTTCCCGTCGTCCGGCCCGCGACCGGCCGGCCACTCAGGTCCCCGGCTCCCGGTGCCGCCACCGCACCGGGTCCACGGCCTCCGCCGCGCCCGGTGCGTCCGGTGCGTCCGGTGCGCCCGCCGCGCCCGGTGCGGTCCGGGCCGACGGCCGGTGGGCGGCGGTGGAGAGCACCAGCAACTCGTTCCCCCCGGGCCGGTACTCGTAGGACACCTGCTCCACCCGGCTCGGGACGCCGAGTTCGGCCAGTTCCCCGCGCAGCCGGTCCAGCCCCTGGTAGCGGACTCCCGTGTCGTACACCACGAGCGGGAAGATCCGGACCTCCCGGCGCGCCACCCGGGCGAGTTCCAGCAGGGCCGCCCGGTGGAAGTCCTCGTCCAGCCGGTTGCCGTAGGAGAACAGCAGGTGCGAGCTGAGCACCAGGTCGAAGGCGTCGTCGGCGAAGGGGAGTTCGGGCAGCGAGCCGGCCACGTAGCGCTCGGGGCGGGCGGCGATGTCGGCGCGGAAGGTGCGGGCGTTGGCGGTCCACTGGCGGATCATGTCGTCCGCGTCGGCGTACCAGGACCGGTCCCAGCCCTCGGTCTCCTTCACCAGCAGCTCGCGTTTGAACGCGGTCTCCCGCTCCACCAGCAGGCCCAGCTCCTCGCGGTGTTCGGCGTACTGGAGGTCGACGGCGACGGCGTCGACACCGCGCCGCCCGGCCTCGGCGACGAAGCTCGCCGCGCCGGCCGGGCAGTCCAGGATGCGCTGCTCCAGGTCCCGCTCCCCCAGCGCGAACATCGCCCGGTACTCCGCGAAGGAGCGTGCACTGACCAGCACGGCTCAACCCCGTCCGACGAACGGCATGGTGGTCGGCAGCACCACCAGGGACTGGATGGTGGTGTCCGGCGGCTGCGAGGCCATCAGCACCAGCGCCTCGGTGAAGCGGTCCACCGGGATGGTCGCCTCGACGGCCATGGTCCGGTCGGCCTGCATCGCGGCCGGCTGCGGGCCGCCGTCCACCGGGGTGACGTTGCCGACGTCGATCTGCCCGCAGGAGATGCCGTACGGCCGGCCGTCCAGGGCGAGCACCTTGGTGAGACCGAGGACGGCGTGCTTGGCGGCGGTGTACGCGATCGAGTTGGGGCGCGGCACGTAGGCCGAGGGCGCGCCGTTGTTGATGATCCGTCCGCCCTGCGGGGACTGGGTGCTCATCACCCGGAAGGCCTCGCGGGCGCAGAGGAATCCGCCGGTGACGATGGTGTCCAGCACCCGGTTCCAGTCCTCGAACGGGGTCTCGGCGATCGGCCGGCGCGGGGCGGCGGCACCCGCGTTGTTGAACAGCAGGTCCAGCCGGCCGTACCGGTCGAGGACGGTGTCAAAGAGCCGGGCCACCTCCTCCGGGCTGCGGATGTCGGTCGGGACGGGCAGCACCCGGTCGGCGGCCGGACCGGCCAGGGCCGCGGTCCCCTCCAGCGCGTCCTTGCGGCGCCCGGCGACGACCACGGTCCAGCCGGCCGCCAGCAGGGCCAGCGCCGAGGCCCGGCCGAGCCCGCTGCCCCCGCCGGTGACGATCGCCACCCGTCCGTGCGGTGCGGTCACCGCACCGGGATCTCCTCCGGTGGTCACGGCGCCCACTCCTCCCCCTCGTTCACCCAGACCCGCAGCATCCGCCGGGAGTACGGCCCGGGCTCGTCGACGAACGGCGAACGCCCGTGCAGCACCCGGCTGTTGCGGATGATCAGCAGGTCCCCGGCGGCCATCGGCAGCCCGAAGGCGATCTCCGGCCGGTAGAGCACCTCGTCCAGCACGCCGAGCGCCTCCCACTGATGGTCCGTCAGTTCCGGCCCGCCGCGGTCGGGCGAGGAACGGACGGTGCGGGTCTGGTAGTAGCAGCCGACCGTCCCGTCCTTGCGGTCGTACAGGATGGGGGTGACCACCACCTGCGGGCCGGCCCGGCCGCTGCGCTCGAAGGTCCACTCCTCGCGGAGCGTGGCCAGCGCGTCGGGCCGCTCCCGCTGGATCAGGTCGTGCACGTGCCGGGCGCTCGCCAGCTTGGTCAGCCCGCCACCGTCGAAGGCGGGCCGCAGGCACAGCAGGACCAGCAGGTCGCAGGTGTCGCAGTGGAAGCCGAGTTCGGTGTTGCCGTCACCGTCCTGGTCGTGCAGCACCGAGGTGAGGTCGCCGCGCCCGTTCTGCGGGACGATCCGGCCGAAGTCCCGCAGCAGGAAGGAGAGCACCTCGGTGATCTCCTGCTCCGGGCGGGCCGGGTCCACCAGGCCGCTCACATGGGTGATGCCGACCGAGTCGGCGGCGTTCCGGACGAACTCCCGCAGCCGGGCCCGCACCTCCCCGGCCGCGTCCCACCGCCCGGCCCGCGCGTCGGCCCAGAGCAGCCGCCGCTCCTGCTCCCCCAGCGGGAGCGACCAGAGCTCCCGCCGGGCGTCCAACTCCAGGCTGCTCCAGCCGATTTCGGTCACCGCATCCATGTCCTCTCCTCCCTACCGGCCGCCGGCCGCAACGGCCTTCGCCCACAACTCCAGGCCCTCGTCGATCTGTTCGGCCGTGACGACCAGCGCGGGGATCATCCGGACCACGTTGAGGTGGATCCCGCACAGCAACAGCAGCAGCCCGTGCTCGGCCGCGGCCTGCTGGGCGCGGCGGGCCGCCTCCGGGTCCGGCGTGCCGTCGGGACGGCAGAACTCGCTGGCGGCCATCAGCCCGAGCCCGCGGACGTCGGCGATCCCGGGCGTCCCGGCGGCCACCGCCCGCAGCCCGGCCAGCAGCCGGACGCCCTGCTCGGCCGCGTTCTCGACCAGCCGCTCCTCGCGCAGCACGTCCAGGGTCGCCAGCGCGGCGGCGCAGGCCACCGGGTTGCCGCCGTAGGTGCCGCCCTGCGAGCCCGGCCAGGCGCGCCCCATCAGCTCGGTGGACGCGGCGATCGCGGACAGCGGGAAGCCGCTGGCCAGCCCCTTGGCGGTGATCAGGACGTCGGGACGGACGCCGGCCCCGTCCGGGTGGGCGCTCTCGTGCTCGTGGGCCCAGAACCGGCCGGTACGGCCGAAGCCGGTCTGCACCTCGTCCACCACCAGCAGGATGCCGTGCCGGTCGGCCCGCTCGCGCAGCCCGGCCAGGAAGCCGGGCGGGGCCGGGACGTAGCCGCCCTCGCCGAGCACCGGCTCGACGAACACGGCGGCCGTCTCGGCGGGCGCGGAGACGGTGGCGAGCACCTCGTCCAGTCCGCGCAGGGCGTGCGCGACCGCCTCGTCCTCGGACAGGCCCAGCCGGAACGCGGCCGGGAAGGGCGCCACCGCGACCCCGGGCATCAGCGGGCCGATACCGGCCCGGAACCGGGTGCCGGCCGTCGTCAGCGAGGCCGCGCCCATGGTCCGGCCGTGGAAGGAGCCCTCGAAGACGATCACGTTCTGCCGTCCGGTGGCGTGCCGGGCGAGCCGCAGCGCGGCCTCCACCGCCTCGGTGCCGGCGGTGGCGTAGAACAGCGAGTCCAGGCCGGGCGGCAGCACCTCGCCGAGCCGCTCGGTGAGCGTGAGGAGCTGGTCGTGCAGCACGGTGGTGTACTGCCCGTGGATCAGTCGGCCGGCCTGCTCCCGGACGGCCTCGACCACCTTCGGGTGACAGTGGCCGGTGCTGGTCACCCCCACTCCGGAGGTGAAGTCGAGGTAGCCGCGGCCGGCGGCGTCGTAGAGGTGGAGTCCTTCGCCGCGTACGGCGACGACCGGGGTGGCCTGCTTGAGCACCGGGGAGAGCTGGGACACGGGGCCTGCCTTCACGGGTTGGTCCTGCCTTCACGGATGTCGTCACGACGTCGGTCGCGACGTTCGTCGCGGATGTCGTCACGGGTGGGTGGGATCGGGCCGACGCCCGGCAGGTAGCCGGCCTCGGCGGCCCAGGTGAGCGCGGCCGACCACCACTGCGGGGTCGGCGCGGCGAAGCGCACGCCCAGCCGGTCGAGCACCGCGGTGGTGTACGCGCTGTCCACCAGCACCCGGCGTTCCTCCTGCGCCGCCCACGCGGCGGCCACCCGGGCGGCCGTCGGGTGGCGGCGCTCGGCCCGGGCCAGGGCGGCCGCGAAGCCCTCCTCGTCGGTGAGCCGCACGGGGTGGCCGTGCCCGGCCAGCCACCGCACCAGCTCGTCGTGCGGGACGGCGTGCGGCGTCTCCACGTGGTACGCGCCGGGCGCGGCGTACGGGTCGAGGGCGATCGCGGCGATCCCGGCGGCCACCGTGTCCACGTACGAGAACGCGAAGGCGGTGTCCGGCCGGCTCGGCGCGGCGCCGGCCAGCAGGTAGCCGCGGATCAGCTGGTAGATCCGGTTGTCGCCGGCGTTGGCCTGGAACGCGCCGGTCCGGCTGTGCGCCGCGATGTGGCCGCTGCGGTGCAGGTGGGCGGTGTGCCCGCGGGCGGCCCAGGCCCGGACGGCCTGCTCGGCCCGGTACTTGGTCCGCTCGTACGGGGTGCGGAAGTACTGGCCGATCTCCAGGTCCGCCTCGCTGAAGCGGCGCGGCGGGCCGTCGACGCCACCGGAGACGGCGAGCGTGGAGACGTGGTGGAGCCGGGCGTCCGGCGCGTTCTCCCCGAGCCAGTCGAGCAGCCGCCGCACCGCCGTGTGGTTGGTGCGCTCCAGCTCGTCGGGCGAGGCCACCAGCCGGACGTCCGCCGCCGCGTGCACCACCAGGTGGGCGCCCCGGGCGAGTTCCAGCCCGGCCGGGGAGAGACCGAGGCCGTCCCGGTCGATGTCCCCGGCGAGCGCGCGGACGGGGCCGGCCGCCCCGGCACCGAGCCGCTTCAGCGCCTCGGCGTCGTCCGCGGCCCGCACCAGGCAGGTGACCTCGGCCCCGCGTCGGAGGAAGGCCTCCAGCAGGTGCCGCCCGAGGTAACCGGTCGCGCCGGTGAGCAGCACCCGGGCGGGTTCGCCCACCCTCGCCCGGGCCGCCGGGGCGACGCCGGGGTGCAGCAGCTGGCCGGAGGTGGACAGCGGCGCCCGGACGACCGGTGCGGCCTCCGGGGCCCGCGCCTCGGCCGCCACCGCCCGGGCGAACCGCCCGGTGATCCGCTCGGCGGCGGAGTGCGGCAGGCCGGGCCGCCCGTACACCAGGTCGGCGACCAGCCGCTGCTCCACCACCCGTGCGGTGAGGCGCAGTTCGTACAGCGGGTCGCCCCCGGTACAGCGGGCCGTCCCGGCCTGTTCGGCGGCGACCGTCCAGTCCAGCGCGGGTTCCTCGGGCAGCCGGAAGGTGCCGAGGAAGTTGAAGCCGACGGCGGGCCGCCCGCCGGGCGCGTCCATCGGCCGGACGAGTGCCTCGCGCAGCCGCCGCGCCACGGTGTCCGGGGTGGCCCCGGCGTCCAGAGCGACGTGCTTGACGGCGGTGAACCAGCCGACGGTGTCCAGGAATTCGCCCTCGTCGCCGACCATGTCCCGGCCGTGGGTCTCGACCTCCACCGCGAGCCGGGGACGGCCGCTGTCGCCGGTGACGGCCCCGGCGAAGGCGGCCAGCAGCACGGCCTCCAGCCCGGACCCGGCGCCGTGCCGGGCGATCAGCCGGGCGGTGGCCGCCGGGTCGAGCGCCCAGCTGAGCGCCCCGGGCTCCTGGACCTCTCCGACGGCGACCTCTCCGACGACGGGCTCCCCGACCGGAACCTCCCCGACGGCGGGCTCCCCGGCCGCGACCTCCCCGACCGCAGGCTCCCCGGCCTCCCCCGCGACCGGCTCGACGGCGGGAGACGCGGCCGCCGCCCAGGCGTAGAAGTCCGCCGTCGGCGGCAGATCGGCCGGCTTCCGGTCGAGCACCGCCCGGTACGCGTGCGCCAGGTCGTCCAGCAGGATCCGCCAGGACAGCCCGTCGACCACCAGGTGGTGCGCGATCAGCGCGAGCCGGTCGTCGGTGCCGGGCGGACCGGTGAACAGGTGGGCGCGCAGCAGCCGGCCGGCCGCCGGGTCGAGGCTGCGGTGGAGTTCGGTGCAGACCCCGGCGACGGTGTCGGCGATCTCCCCGGCCGCGCGCGGGATCCGGGAACAGGAGACCGGGTCGAGGCCGGCCACCTCCCGGAGCTCGCCGCAGCCGTCGGGGGTGACCGGGCGGCGCAGCGCCGGGTGCCGCTCCAGGACGGCCGCGACGGCCGCCGAGAGCGCCTCCGGGTCGACGGCGGTGCGGCAGCGCAGCAGCACGGACTGGTTCCAGTGCCGCGGCTCCCGCAGCGACCGCTGCCGGTACAACCAGCGCTGTGCCGGGGCGAGTCGGTAGCCGCCGGCGTCACCGCGCGGGGCGGGGACGGACGGCGCGGCCGGGACGGCGACCGCCGCCAGGCCCTCGGCCGTCGGGTGCCGGTAGAAGTCCTCGTAGGCGACCCGCAGGCCGGAGCGCCGCAGGAAGGCGATGGTGCGCATGGCGAGGATGGAGTCCCCGCCGAGGGCGAGCACGTCGGCGCGCGGCCCGACCGCGGGCAGGCCGAGGGCGCCCGCCCAGAACCGGGCGATCTCCCCGGCCGGGCCGCTCCCGGCGGTGCCGCTGGACTCCGCCCGGGCCTCGACCAGTTCGGCCGCCAGCTCGGCCAGCCGCTGCCGGTCGAGCTTGCCGTTCGGCCCGACCGGGAACTGCGGCAGCACCAGGATCGGCTGCGGCACGGAGTAGCCGGGCAGCCGGTCCCGCAGGTGCGCGCGCAGGTCCTCCAGCGTCTCCTCCCCCGCCGATCCCGCCGACTCCGCCGACTCCGCTGCCTCCGTGGGCCCTGCTGTCCCCTTCGGCCCCTCCGAGCCGCCGACACCTCCCAACAGCCGGACGACGCCGATCAGTTGGTTGCCGAGTGCGGTCTCCCGCAGCAGCGCCGCCGAGCGGGCGACGCCGGGGTGTCCGTCCATCGCCCGCTCGACCTCGGCGAGGTCCACCCGGTAGCCGCGGACCTTCACCTGGCGGTCCACCCGGCCCAGGAAGACCAGGTCGCCGTCCGCCCGCCGGCGGCACAGGTCCCCGGTGCGGTAGACGAGTTGGCCATCGTGCCGGACGAAGCCGCGCGCGGTCTCGGCCGGCCGGCCGTAGTAGCCGGCGGTCACGCCCCGGCCCCCGATGAGCAGTTCGCCGACCGTGCCGTCCGGTACCGCCCGGCCGGCGCCGTCCACCACGGTCAGCAGCACCTCGCCGATCCCGGTGCCGATCGGTACGGTCGGTTCCTCGGCGGGCAGTTGGCCGGCGGAGGTGACGAGCAGGCAGGTGGCGCCGACGGTGGTCTCGGTCGGGCCGTAGTGGTTGGCCAGCCGCGCGGTGGTGCCCCGGTCGAGCAGGGCGGCGGCCAGCGCGCGGGGCAGCGGCTCGCCACCGAGCAGCACGGTGTGCAGCGGCGGGGAGTCGGCCGGACGGCCCTCCAGCAGGGCGGTCAGGTGCGAGGGGGTGGTCTTCAGCACGTCCACCCGGGCCCGCCGCAGCGAGGCCCAGAAGGCCTCCGGGTCGCGCACCTCGCGGTCCGGCACGAGGTGCACCGAGCCGCCGGTGGCCAGGGCGAGCAGCCAGGCGGTGTGGCCGAGGTCGGCGGCCAGGGTGGTGACGTGCGCGGCGCACGGGGCGTCGGCCTCGGTGAGGCCGAGCCGCCCGGCCAGCGCCCGGGCGTAGTGCACGGCGTTGGCGTGGGTGACGGCCACCGCCTTGGGCTCGCCGCTCGACCCGGAGGTGAAGGAGAGGTAGGCGAGGTCCTCACCCCGTACCTCGACGGTCGCCGACCGCGGCCCCGGCAGCGCCTCGACGGCCGGCGCGACCCCGACACCGGTGCCCGGCGCCTGCCCGGTCCCGGTGCCCGGCGCCTCGGCGTCCTCGACGCTCAGCGCCTCCGCGCGCTCGACGCCCGGCGTCCGCCCGGCCCCGACGTCCACCACCTCCCCGCCGAGCCCGCCCTCGGTGGCCAGCACCCGGGCCACCCGCACGGACGCCAGCCGCCGGGCCAGGTCGGCCGCCGACCAGTCCGGATCGGCCAGCACGGCCACCGCGCCCGAGCGCAGCACCCCGTACAGCAGCACCAGCATCCGGGCGTCCCGGGGCCCGACCAGGGCGACCCGGTCGCCCCGGCCGGTGCCGGCGGCGGCCAGCCGGGCGGCGATCCGGCCGGCCGCGGCGTCGACCGTGCGGTAGTCGAGGCTGCGGACCCCGTCGCCCAGGGCGGGCCGGTCGGGGTGGGCCCGGGCGAGGTGCGCGAGCAGTTCGGGCAGCGAGCGGGCACCGCGGACGGGGTCGGCCGCGTGGCCGCAGGACGCGGAGCGGAGGTGCTGCGTCGCGGGGGTCACGCCGACTCGCCCCCCGTCCGGCCCGCCCGGGCCGGCCCGGCGACCACCCCCGGGTCGCCCACCAGGTACCCGTCGAGCAGCGCCCGCTCGGGCAGCCGTCCGGCCAACTCCCAAGCCAGCATGCGGTGCAGGCCGTCGAGGTGGATCAGACCGGACCGGACCGCGAGGTCCCCGTAGTCGGAGTGGTCGACCGGCGCGGTGCTGAGGAAGACGAGCGTGAACGGTGCCCACCGCAGCAGCCGCAGCTTGGCCGCGCAGACCGGGTTGGCGACGGCCCAGGCGGCTCCGCCGGCGCGGACCCGCTCGGCCGCCTCGGCCACCGTCAGCCCGGAGCGCGGCACCGTTTCGAGCTCCCCGCCCTCACTGAGGTGCCAGGGCAGCACGACGCCCAGGACGTCCGCCCGGGAGAGCCGGATCCGCCACCAGCCGCCGGGGATGCGGTCGGCACGTTCGAGGTTCTCCTCGCCGTACATGTTGCTGTTCGCCTCGTGGGCCCGCTCCACCGGGTGGTCCCGCAGGTAGGCGTCGTGGACCTCGGGGAAGGCGACGGCGGTGACGATCTCCACGGCAGTGCTCCTCAGACGGTTCCGGTGTACTCGGTGCGGGCGTGTTCGCCGGCGGTGTACTCGGTGAAGTGCCGCTCGGCGAACAGCTCGGGCCACTGGCCGTCGGCCAGGTCCAGTTCGCGGGCCCGGGCGAGCATCTGCCGCCAATAGGGCTTCACCGGGCGCCAGCGCGCCCCCACCTGGCAGTAGGAGGCGTCGACGAAGTACCGGGGGTGGCCCGGCCCTTCGGGCGCCGGTCTGCGGGTGTGGAACAGCGCCGAGTTGAGCAGCACCGTCGAGCCGGGCGGCAGCCGGTCGAGGACCACCTCGCCGGGCAGTTCCGCGGTGCCGTGGTGGGCGAAGGCGGACTTGCCGACGGTGCGCAGGTGCGAGCCGGGCAGCACGGCCAGGCTGCCGACCCGCTCGTCCAGTCCGCCGAGGTAGTGCAGCGCGTGGACCATCAGCAGCGACGGGTCGGAGCGGTCGTTGGGCTCGCAGTCGTGGTGCCAGGCCTTGCCCGGGATCCCCGGGTCCTGGCGGTCGCTGTGCAGGTGGTGGAAGACGAAGTCCGGCCCGAGCAGGCGGGTCAGGGTGCGCAGCAGCGGTGGGTGGGTGAGGAGTTCGCCGTGGGCGGGCAGTTCCAGTTCCAGCAGCGGGGGCGGTCCGTGGCGTAAGGGGTCGGCGCACGCGGCGATCGACCGGGCCCGCAGGCCCTCGTCCACCCACCGGTCGACCTCGGGGGCGAGCCGTTCGCGCAGCGCTTCCGGCAGCAGGCCGGGCAGGACCAGGTATCCGGACTCCAGGAACTGGCGGCGGTGCTCGGTGTCGAGGGCCTCACGCCCTCCGGAGTGCAGCGTCACCGAACCGATCCCCTCCTTCCGTCGGGCGGGCACACACAGGGTCGTGACGCCACAGGACGTGGCGCGGGCAGTGGAGGCACACGGTGTCGTCCAGACCTCGGGTGGCGGCGGTGCGTCCGTCACAGGCGTCTCGGCCGCCACAGCTGAATCGCGATCACCACGAAGAGGCATGAGTTGATCACGCAAAGTAGTCCGCCCCAGGAGTATGAACCTGTCATCGCGTCCACGACAAGGCCTATACCAGCTCGTGGACACCTTCCCGCCACCGTGCCGTTCAGCTCCGGCCACCAGTCGGCTCCCGCCCCACGGGGAACTCCGGGCCGTTCGCGCCCCGGTGATTCGCCGCCGTCACGGCGGATGCGGCACAGTGAGGTCATGAGCGACAGGAGTCACCCCGCCCCCGGACCGGTCAGGCGCCGCCCGGTCCAGCAGCGCAGCCTGGAGCGGTACGGCCGCATCCTGGACGCCTGCGCCGGGCTGCTGGACGAGGTCGGGGCGACCGCGCTCACCACCAAGGAGGTCGCCCAGCGCGCCCAGGTGCCGATCGGCACCCTCTACCAGTTCTTCGCCGGCAAGGAGGACCTGCTGGCCGCGCTCGCCACCCGCAACCTCGACCACTACCTCCAGCGCCTGGACGCCCGGCTGGCCGCCGCCGCACCGGTCGGCCCCGCCCTCTTCACCGACCTGGCCGTGGAGGAGTTCGTGGCGATGAAGCGCGCGGTGCCGGGCTTCGGCCAGCTGGACTTCGGCCTGGCGGGCCCGGCCGTCCCCACCGGCGTCCAGGACGACCTGCACCTGCTGGACGCGGGCGTGGACAACAACACCGCCGTCGCGCTGCGGCTCCAGGCGCTCGGCGGCGAACTGTTCCGGGCGGGCGACCCGTCGGCCACCACGCTGGCCCTGCGGGTGGCCCTGGAGGCCGCCGACGCGGTGCTCAAGCTGGCCTTCCGGGAGGCGCCCGACGGCGATCCGGCGCTGATCGCCGAGTGCAAGCGGCTGGTCCGCGGCTACCTCGCGCAACAGTCCTCCGCCCGCTGACGCCGAACCCCGCGCCCCGCGCGCGCCCCGTCCGCCCGAGGCGTTGCGCGCCCGCCGCACCCGCAGCACAGTGGATAGCGGGAACGGCCGTGGAGGCGGCCGGGCACACGACCCGAGGGAGCAGACCATGCAGGCAGCGGTAGGTGACCAGCTCCACATCCACAGCAGGTCGGTGGGCATGGTGGACCAGAAGGGCGAGATCGTCGAGGTGCGCGGCACCGACGGACAGCCGCCGTACATGGTCCGGTTCGAGGACGGCCACGAAGGTCTGATCTACCCGGGCCCCGACTGCAACATCGAGCGTCGCGAGGCGAACCTCTGACCGACACCCCCGTCACCCCGCCCCGCGCGAGGTGGTGAGGAGCGGTGTCCGCTCCCACGACCCCGCTGCCCGGGGCACTCGCCGGGCTCGCGCCACTGCTGGACCACTACGGGTACCTCGCGGTGGCGCTGCTCGTGCTGCTCGACAACTGCGGGATCCCGGTGCCCGGGCAGACCGTGCTGGTGCTGGCCTCCGTGTACGCCGGCGCCGGGCACCTCGACTTCGCCGCCGTCCTGCTGGTCGCGGCCGGCGCCGCCGCCCTCGGCAACAGCCTCGGGTACCTGATCGGCCGCACCGGCGGGCGCGCCTTCGTCCACCGCTGGGGCCGCTACGTGCTGCTCACCCCGGCCCGGATGGACCGCGCCGAGGACTTCTTCGCCCGGCACGGCGGCAAGGTGGTCACGGTCGCCCGCTTCGTGGACGGGCTGCGCCAGTACAACGGGATCATCGCCGGGACCACGGAGATGCCCTGGCGCCGGTTCCTGCCGTTCAACCTGCTGGGCGCGGTGCTGTGGACGGCGGTCTGGGGCACCTTCGGCTACCTCGCCGGGGCCAACATCGGCGCGGTGTACCGCACGGCGCTGCACTACCAGGTCTGGTTCGCGGTCGGGCTGGGCGTACTGGTCGCCGCCGTCCTGCTCCGGCAGGTGCTGCGCCACCGGCGCCGGCGCCGCACGGGCGCCGGCACGGGCACGGGCACAGGAGCAGGCACCGACACCGACACCGACACCGGCACCGGCACCGGCACCGGGCCCGAGTAGCCGCGGGTCAGCGCAGCGGGAACACCTCGAACGGCACCGCGAAGCGCGTCCCCAGCCGGCTGCCCGCGCCCCGGCCGAAGCCCTCCAGGAACTCCCGCGGCTCCGCCATCGCCCCGCCCAGCCCGGCCAGGTACGCCTTGTGCTCCTCCAGCGAGGCGACGCCCCGGTCGAAGTGCGCGGTGGTGTCCACCGCGTGCCCGGCCTCCGGCGAGGCCACCGCCCAGATCTGCCGCACGCCGTTCCACGGCTCGTGGCCCTCGGCCAGCAGCTCGCGGAACACCCAGCGGTTCCCGGCGTCCCGGACCCCGTCCAGAGTGGCCCGGCCGACCGCGATGTGGTCCGCCTGGTTGAGGAACTGCCCGCCGTAGGTGTCCCGGAAGTTGCTGGTGATCACGATGTCCGGCCGGTGCCTGCGCACCACCCGGGCGATGTCCCGGCGCAGCGGCAGCCCGTACTCCACGACCCCGTCCGGGTGTCCGAGGAACTCGACGGTGTCGACGCCGACCACGCGCGCCGAGGCGATCTGCTCGGCCTCGCGCAGCGGGCCGCACTCGGCCGGGTCCAGCGAGTCGATGCCCGCCTCGCCGCTGGTGACCATCGCATAGACGACCTTCTTGCCCTGCGAGGTCCAGCGGGCGACGGCCGCGGCCCCGCCGTACTCCATGTCGTCGGGGTGGGCGACGATCGCCAGCGCGGTCCGCCAGTCCTCGTCGACGGGCTCGAAGGGCTCGGGGGCCTGCTCGGTCATGCTGCTCGTTCCTCTCGGTGCGGCTCGCGGTCGTACGGACGCACCACAGTCGCACGCCCGTACCACCCGCGACTCTAGAAGACCCGCTTCCCCCACGCCCCGTCAGACACCCACGCCCCGTCAGACACCGCCGCCCCGTCAGACACCGCCGCCCCCGGTCGGCTTGCCCCTGACGCAGGCGTCAGGGGTTAGCGTCCGGGCGTCCCGCGGCGGCACCGGCCCGCCGCCCCCTCCTGCTCCGAGGAGCGCCACCATGGCCCTGCCCACCACCGCCCGCGTCGTCCGGCTGACCGCCGCTCCGGCCGGGCTGCCGGCCCCCGGGGACTTCACCGTCACGGAGGAGCCGCTGGCGGCGCCGGGCCCCGGGGACGTGCTCGTCCGCAACCGGGCCTTCCTGGTCTTCCCCGGCCTGCGCACGCTGATCGGCGGCGCGGGCTCCGGCCTGCCGATGCCGCACATCGCCGTGGGGGACGCGCTGTTCGGACCGGCCCTCGGTGAGGTGCTGGCCGCACCGCAGGACGGGCCGCTGCGCCCGGGCGACCTGGTCACCCATCTGCACGGCTGGCGGGACCACGCGCTCGCGCAGGCCGCGCAGTTCACCCCCGTCCCGTCGGACTTCCCGGACCCGCTCGCCCTGGTCTCCGCCGCCTCGGCCGGCTACGGCGGGCTGACCCGCTCCGCCGGGGTGCGCCCGGGCGACGTGGTGCTGGTGACCGGTGCGGCCGGCGCGGTCGGCACGGTGGCCGGGCAGGTCGCCCGGCTGCTCGGCGCCGCCCGGGTGGTCGGCACCACCCGCTCGCCCGCCAAGGCGAAGCGGCTGACCGACGAACTCGGCTACGACGCGGTGCTGGTGCCCGGCGGGCGGCCGTTCGCCGAGCAGCTGGCCGGGGCCGCGCCGGACGGCGTCGACGTCGTACTGGACCTGGTCGGCGGCGAGCAGCTCACCGCCGCCGTGGACGCGGCCCGGCGCGGCGCCCGGTTCGCCCTGGTCGGCTCGCTGGCCGGCCAGCTCGCTCCGGAGCGTCCGGGCGGCGACGGCCCGGTGGTGATCGACGGCTTCCGGGCCGTCACCCTCGGCCTGACCCTGCGCGGTTTCACCGTGCTCGACCACCCGGACCTGGAGGCCGAGTGGCGGGAGCGCCTGGCCGGCTGGCTGCGCGCCGGAGAGATCACCTTCCCCCGGACCTCGGTGGCGGGCATCTCCCGGGCCGCCGCGGCGTTGACCGGACTGTTCACCGGGGACACCTTCGGGACGACCGTCGTGGAACTCTGACGACCAGGGAGCGGGCATGCGGATCGGGGACGCGGCGGCAGCGGCGGGCACCACACCCAGGGCACTGCGCTTCTACGAACAGCGCGGCCTCCTCCCCCCGCCCGCCCGCTCCGCCTCCGGACAGCGCGAGTACGGACCGGCCGAGGTCGCCCGGGTCCGGGTGATCCGCCGACTCCTCGCCGTGGGGCTGACGGTGGACGACCTGGCCAGCCGCGCCCACCGCCTCGACCTGCTCGCCCAGGACCCGCCGGTCCGCTGCTCCGAGTCCCCCGGCCCCGACACCTTCGCCCCCGTCGTGAGCGCCAGGCTGGCCACCCTGGACGCGGAGATCGCCCGCCTCACCGCGCTGCGCGCCCGGCTCGCCCACCACGTCGCCACCGGCGGTGCGGACGTCGCGGCCGGGCGCTGACCGGGCCCGGGACCGGAACCCGCCCGGGACCTCGCGACGGGGGTGCGCGAGGTCCCGGGCGGGCGTGCGGGAGGGGTCAGCTCGGGTCGGCGGCGAGCAGAGGGTCGGCGGGGGCGGCGGAGGTGCCCTGGCCGGGCCAGCGGATCCGGGTGGCGCAGAGGGAGACGACGGCCGCCGAGGCGGCGACGGCGGCCATGCCCCAGAGCAGGCTGGTGGCACCGGCGATGAAACCGATCACGGCGGGGCCGGCCAGCAGGCCGGTGGTGCCCATGGCGGCGACCAGCGAGAGGGCGTCGGCGCCCTGCCGGGCGGCGGCGACGTAGACGCACGGGGTCACCGCGGCCACGCCGAGGCCGACGCAGGCGAAGCCGAGCAGGGTCGGGACCACGCCGCCGACCGCCAGGGCCAGGGCGAGTCCGAGGCCGGCCAGCAGGCTGCCGGTGCGCACGATCCGGCCGTCGCCGAAGCGGGTGCGCCAGCCGTCCGCGAAGATCCGGGCGCAGACCATCATCACCGAGACCACCGCGATGCCCATCGGGGTGAGCCCGGCGCCGGCGTGCACGTGGTCCTTGAGGTAGAGCGCCGACCAGTCGTTCATGGCGCCCTCGGTGACGGTGCCGAAGACCATCGCCAGGCCCATCCAGAGGGTCGCGACGGTCGGCAGCACGAAGCCGCGGCGCCGCTTCCTCTCCTCCGGTTCGGCGGCTTCGGCCGGCCGGTCCGCCAGCAGCCCCGGCCGGGCCGCCACGACCAGCACCGCGAGCAGCGCGGCGGCCACCCCGAAGTGCACCGCCGGGGTGCCGGTGACGGAGGTGACGCCCGAGGCCAGCAGGGCGGCGAGCAGCGAACCGGCGCTGAAGGTGGCGTGCAGCCGGGACATCGTGGCCCGCTCGAAGCGGGCCTCCAGCGCGGCGCCCTGGGCGTTCATCGCGACGTTCAGGCAGCCGACCGCGACGCCGTCGAAGAACAGCACCAGCAGCGTCACGGGGTAGTTCGGCACCACCGACAGGGCGAGCAGGATCACGCCGAGGGCGAGCGCGGACAGCACCGAGAGCAGGCGGGAGCCGAGCCGCCGGGTCAGCACCGCGACCAGGGGGAAGGACACCGCCGCGCCGATTCCGCAGGTCATCAGCAGCAGGCCGATCTGGGCCTCGCCCAGATCGAGCCGGGCCTTGAGTGCGGGCACCCGGGAGACCCAGGTCGCGTACTGGAATCCGAGGACGAAGAACAGGGCGCCGATGGCCACTTGGGACCGGCGGAAGTCGTCGCGAACGGGGGACATCGGTATCAGCCCACTTCGGCTCTGGAGTACGGCCCGCGGATCGCGGTGGAGTGCGGCAGCGGCCGGACCGGGACGGCGTCCAGCGGCATCGCCATGTAGACCGCCCGGGTGCCGTAGCTCTCGGGCAGGTCGATCTCGGGCCGGGCGCGGTAGCCCAGCGGAGTCCACAGCACGTGCGAACCGCGGACGGCGACCAGCGAGGCGCTCCGGTAGCCGGCCGTCCGGGCGGTGTGCTCCAGGTGCCGCAGCAGCCGCAGGGACAGGCCCCGGCCGCGCAGGTCCTCGGAGATCACCAGGTCGTGGGCGTGCATGTTGGTCGGCCGCTCGCCCGCGTCGGCCCCGTCCTCGCCGCGGCCGAGGTCCGGGCAGCGGAACAGCGGGTACGGCAGGGCGAGCAGGTAGCCGCCGAGGCCGCCCGGGTGCTCCAGCACGAAGCAGGTGTCCGGCGAGGCCCGGTGCCGGGAGCGCAGCGCCTCGCGGCCCTCGGACAGGCCGCTGGCGGCGTAGGCGCGTTCTTCCAGCGCGACCACCTCGTCCCAGTCCTCCTCCCGGAGCAGCCGGATGTGGTACTCGCTCATCTCTCTCCTCCGTCGCGGCGCCCGCCGATGCAGCTGTACGGCAGCGGCGCGAAGCCGTTGAACCCCTGGGTGGCGTAGGCGGTGGCGTACGCGCCGCAGGAGTGGATCCAGACCGGTTCGCCGGAGCCGATCGCGCGCGGGACGCGCACCAGGCCGCCCTCCTGGGCGTACGCGTCGTCGCTGTCGCAGGTCGGGCCGGCCACCACGGCGTTGACGAACTGCCCGCCCGGGTGGGTGGGGAACTCCAGCCGGTACTGGAGCTGGTCCATCTCGTACAGGCCGTTGAACTTGCCGCAGCTGAGGTAGAGCCAGTCCTCCCGGGTGCCGTCGGGGCGGTGGCGGGAGGTGAGCCGGGAGACGTGGGCGCGGATCGCGCCGTGGTCGGCGACCAGGTGCCGCCCGGGCTCCAGCAGGAACTCCAGCGGCGCGGCGTTGACGGCGCTCAGCCGCTCCATGCCCTCGCGGATCACCGCGAACATCTTGTCCAGCGGCGGGTCGAGCGGGCGTCCGCCGCGGTCGAGGACGCCGAGGGCGGGCAGGCCGCCGCCGAGGTTGATCCGGGTCGGGGTGATGCCGCGCCAGTTGAGCGCCTCCAGTACGGCGGCCAGCGACTCGACGGCGGCGCTCCAGGCCTCGGCGGTCATCTGCTGGGAGCCGACGTGCACCGACAGTCCGGACGGCACGAGCCCGGCGGTGCGGGCGGCGTCGAGCACCCGCACGGCGTCCTCGGGCGAGCAGCCGAACTTGTGGCTCAGGCCCCACAGCGCGCCCTCGCCGGTGGTCGCGATGCGGCAGAACACCCGTGCGCCGGGGGCGTGTTCGGCGATCGCCGCGACGTCCTCCAGGCTGTCGGTGGCGAAGTCCCGCACGCCCAGCCGGTGGGCCTCGGCGATGTTGCGGTCGGACTTGACGGTGTTGCCGTAGTGGATCAGTTCGGGCGGCACGCCGGTGCGCAGCGCCTGGGCGATCTCCTGCGGGCTCGCCGCGTCGAAGCCCGAGCCGAGGGCGGCGAGGTGGTCCAGCACCTCGTCCACCGGGCAGGCCTTCATCGCGAAGCGGACGGCCACGCCGGGCAGTTCGGCGCAGAGCGCGGCGTACTGGCGGCCGATGCCGTCGAGGTCGTAGATGATCCGGTCGTCGGTGGCGGCGGCGAGTGCGGCGCGCAGCGCGGTGCGGTCGTGCTCGTCGGCGCGGCGCGTCTCGGTGTGCACCGCGGAGACGGCCGGGGCGCGGTGGGCGGGCGGGTGGGCGGCGCTGTGGCCGCCGGCGCGGCCGGTGGCAAGGCTGGTGGCGTGGCCGGTGGCATGGCCGGTGGCATGGCCGGTGGCATGGCTGGTGGTCTGGCGTATCACGTGGAGTTCCCCGTCCGGCTAGCGTGGCCGCCGGTCGACGGGGGTGGCCCTGCTCGCCCGCACCAGCGGGCCCCACGCGTCGATCAGCGCTGCGAAGTCCTCGATGTCCGTCTGCGCCTCGTCGAGCAGGCGTGCCCGCAGGGGCGCCAGGTGGTCCGCGAACTCGGCGTACTTTCCGCCGAGGCGTCGGTAGCAGCGGTCGAGTTCGGCGAGCCTGCGGTGGTTCTCCGCGCGGTCCGTCGCGGCGCTGCGACGGGCGGATTCGGCGATCGGTTCGGGGCGGACGCGGTGCTGTTCGTCCAGCAGGGCGCCGCCGGCCGCCTCCATCTCGGAGTAGACCGGGTAGAGGTAGAGCATGGAGAGCAGGAACTTGGCGTAGCGCAGCTGGTAGGCGGTGAAGCCGGGGCCGGTGCGCCGTTCCGGGGTGTGGTAGTTGACGATGTGGCGGTTGTGGGTGACGCCCGGCAGGGTCGCGTCGCGCACCAGGTGGTGCAGGAAGTAGTCGCTGCCGATGGTGTCGGTGGCGGGCGGCAGCGGCACCCGTTCGTACACCTCGTGGTGGAGGCCGATGTTGCACATGTCGATGTGCCAGATGTCGGGCAGGTCGAGCACCGCGCGGTCGGCGGTGAAGGGCTCGGTGCCGCCTCCGGTGAAGGACTCGGCGACGAGTTCGCGCTTCTCCTCCTCGCTCGCGCCGGTGGGTGCCCAGAGCGCGACCACGTCGTGGTGGACCTCGGGGTCGAGTTCACGGATCTCGCCGACGTCGACGGAGAGTTCACCGACGAAGGAGGCGCCGACCAGTGCGACCGGCTTGTCCGCGTGCGCCGCGTCGAGGGTGTTCTCGGTGACGGCGGCGGCCGCGTCGGCGGCCTTCAGCCCGAGCGTGGCCAGCTCGTGTTCGATCGGGAACACCGGTTCGCCGTCGAGCAGTTGGTAGCGGCTGTCGGAGTCCCGGCGGTGCACCGACGCGCAGCCGAGGGCGGCGGCCAGCAGGAACGCCCGGTTGGTGCAGGCGCCGTAGGAGACGGCGTCGGGCAGCATCAGGCGCAGCAGCCGGTCCGGGTCGGCCGCGCCGGAGCGGTCGATCACCTCGCGCAGGAAGGCGCGCTGGGCGTCCTCGTCCAGGTGGTGGACGACCACGCCGTCGACGGCCGGCAGGCCGGCGAGGGTCCCGGCGTGCCGGGCACGGTCCGCGGGCTCGGCGGAGTCCAGCACCAGCAGGTGCACCCGGACGCCGAACCGCCGTACGGCGTGGGCGGCTTCGGCGCCGATCGCGGTGATGGTGTCCGCGCACGCGCGGTTGGTGGGCAGAGTCAGGCAGACGTCGCGCATTCCCGCTCCCCCGTGTCCCCGCATTCGTCGAACGGCTTGCCGCTCCATGACCGCAGGCCGAGCAACTTCTCCCCCAGCTCGTTGAGTTCGGCGGTTCCGTAGCGCTGCGCCTCGGGCCGGTCGGCGTCGCCGACCAGCGTGCGGTTCCAGTCCGGCGTGCCGAGCGTGCGCCAGGACTCCACCCGGGAGCGGCGCAGCTTCCCGGACTCCTCCAGCGCGGGCATCATCGACAGGTACTGCACCGCGCGCACACCGCCCGCGGAGGTGTTGGGCGCCACCCCGTGGGCGAGCAGGCCGTTCCAGATCAGCAGGTCACCGGCCTCCAACTCGGGCCGTACGACCGGGAACTCGGCGCGGTCGACGTCCGGGCGGATCGGGTCGCGGTCGGCCGGCTGGGCGGCCCGCCACTCGTCGAAGCGGCGGAACAGCTCCGGGTCGCACTGGAAGCCGCCGTGGTCGGGGGCGGTGTCGTTGAGCGCGATGATGCCCTGGACGCGCTGCGGCAGCATGTCCCGGGTGGTGTCGACGTCCCAGTGCAGCTCGATGTCGAAGCCGCGGTCGGTGGGCTCGATCAGCGCGCGGTCGCGGTTGCGGACGTTCGGCGGGTTGAGGTTGAGCCGGTCGAGGGTGACCCAGAGCTCCTCGCAGTCCCACACGTCCACGAAGGCGTCGTAGACG
This sequence comes from Kitasatospora sp. NPDC054768, assembly GCF_053612025.1. Taxonomy (NCBI): domain Bacteria; kingdom Bacillati; phylum Actinomycetota; class Actinomycetes; order Kitasatosporales; family Streptomycetaceae; genus Kitasatospora; species Kitasatospora sp. NPDC054768. The sequence goes on along the minus strand of NZ_JBSHBN010000033.1, from coordinate 37,986 downwards.
CGCTGCGACTGGCGGCTGTCCCAGATGAGCTGGTGGTGGTAGGCCTCGACGAAGCCGTAGACGTGCAGGTGCCGGTCGAGTTCGTCGCGGTACTCGCGCTCGCGGTACCAGTCCTCGGGGCGGTCCGGCGACAGGCCCTGGAACTCCCAGGCGAAGTCGAGCAGTCGGCGCGCGGCCCCGGCCGGGATCGCCTGCTTCACCACCACGTAGCCGTAGGTCCGCCAGAACGCGTGGTCCTCCTCCGAGAGCACCCGCAGCGGGTGCTTCTTGCGGATCTCGCGCAGCGCGGTCGGGGCGAGGTAGCTCTCGGTGTCGGCACTGAAGTAGGGGCGCTGCGAGGCGGCCCGGTACAGGTATTCCCCGTCGGGTCCGTCGGGGTGTTCGGCAGGGCTCGGCATGGGCAGTCACTCCATGGTTCGTAGTCGACGCAGCGCTTCCTCGCGGGCTCGATGCGGGCACGGCGAGTCGACGGCCGGCCACCGGCCGCAACAGGAATTCGAGTCCGACCCGGAGGGCCGTCCGTCTACGGTCCTTCTCGCCTCGGCCCACGGGCGCGGAACAGCGCCACGTCAGGGGGCCAACTCTCCCGCCCGGCAAGGCACCTCACCCCGCATCAGCCTTTGCCGAACCGCGCTCCCCATACGTTGGACTAGACCAACTAATGGTGTCAACCCTTTCCTGCGGGTTACCGATTGGGAAATCAACGCAGCTCACGACGCCTCTCGGGGTTCGCTTTATGTTTCGGAGACTGACATAAGAGCGGGTATGTTTCTGGAATTGACATATTCGCGCGCACGGTGAACCGGTCGGGCCGGCCGTACGTTGGGCTCATGGCACCCGCGCTGACGGCTCCCCCGTGGCTGACCGAGGGTCTGCGGCCCCGGGCCGCGCCCGTCCCCTGGGCCGCGGTCGCCCGCGCGTCCGTCGCCCTCGCCGCCCCGCTCGCGGTGGGCACCGCCACCGGACGGCCCGCCTACGGAGCGCTGGTGTCGATGGGCGCGCTGTCCGGAGTCATCGGGGACACCGCCGACGCGTACCGGATGCGGGTCTACAACATCGCCGTGCCCCAGCTGTTCGGCGCCCTGGGGATGCTGCTCGGCACCCTGGTGTTCGGCGCCGGCTGGACGGCCGTCGCGACGGTGACCGTCGTCGCGCTGGTCTCCGGCATGATCTCCTCGATCGGCGCCGTCGCCTCCGTCTCCGGACTGCTCCTGCTGCTCAACGCGGTCGTCGGGGCCGGGCTGCCACTGCCCTCCCCCTGGTGGCTGCCGCCCGCCCTGCTGCTGCTCGGCGGCCTGGTGGTGCTCGCCCTGACCCTGCTCGCCTGGCCACTGCGCGTGGGCGTCCCCGAACGGGCGGTGGTGGCCGGCACCTACCGGGCGGTCGCCGACCTGTTGGAGGCCGCCGGCACTCCGGAGTACGACGGACGCCGCCGCGAACTCACCCGGTCGCTCAACCAGTCCTACGACCTGCTGCTCGCCCGCCGGGCCCGCCGGCACGGCCGCTCACCCACCCTGGTGCGGCTGCTCGCCCAGCTCAACGCGGTGATCCCGGTGGTCGAGGCGGCCTCGGCGGCCCAGCTGCGCCCGCCCGAGTTCGGCCCGCTGGCCGCCGGCTACCCGGCCGCCGTGCGCGCGCTGGCCGACGCCGTCGAGCAGAACCGCACCGGCCCGCCCCCGCCGCTCGGCCTGCCGGTCCCGGCCGGCCCGTCCACCCGCGCGCTGGTCCAGGCGATCGGGCACGCCGCCGTCGTCGTGCACGAGGCCGCACCCGACCCGTACGCCACCGGCGACCGGCTGGGCCGCCCCGCCGGGATCGAGGTCAGGGCCCGGCGGGCGACCAGGGCACTGCTGCTGTCCGGCGCGTCCTGGCGGTACGGGCTGCGGCTGGCACTGTGCATCGGGCTGGCACAGGTGCTGGTCTCGGTGATCGCGGTGCCCCGCTCGTACTGGGTGACGCTGACCGTGACCTTCGTGATGAAGCCCGACTTCGGCTCGGTGTTCTCCCGCGCGGTGCTGCGCGCGCTCGGCACCGCCGCCGGGCTGCTGATCGCCGTCCCGGTCCTGGCCGAGGTGCCGCACGGCTGGTGGGACGTCCCGGTGATGGCGGCACTGGCGGCCCTGATCCCGGCCCTGTCCGCCAAGGGGTACGCCTTCCAGACCGCGGCCATCACCCCGGTGATCCTGCTGCTCTCCGACCTGCTCAACCACCAGGGCTTCCACCTGGTGCCGCCCCGGCTCTACGACTCGCTGATCGGCTGCGGCATCGCGCTGCTGGTCGGCTACCTGCTGTGGCCGGACTCCTGGCACACCCGGATCGGCGACCGGCTCGCCGACGCCGTCCAGGACACCGCCTCGTACGTGTCGCTGGCCCTCGCCACCGCGCCCGGACGGGACGAACCGGCCCGCGCCCGCTACCGGCGCCGCCTCTACCGGGACCTGTCCACCGTGCGCAGCGAGTTCCAGCGGGCGCTCACCGAGCCGCCGCCGGTCGGCACCCGGGCGGAGGCCTATTGGCCGGTGGTGATCGCGGTCGAGCGGATCGTGGACACCACCACCGCCACCCGGGTGCGGATCGAGCACGGCGCTCCGGTGCCGACCGCCGCCGAGGTCGCCACCGTCACCCGGGAGCTGACCGGCCTCGCCGAGGCGCTGCGCACCGGCGGGCCGCCGCCGGGGGCGGAGCCGGACGCGCTGGCACCGGACTGCGCGCTGGCCCGGCTCCACCACGAGGTGCGCGCCGCCCGGTCGGTGGTCGCGCCGATGCCCCGAACCCCCGCGCCCTGAGCGCGCGCGGCCGGTCCCGGACCCTCGGCGTTCGGTCCCGGACCCTCGACGTTCGATCCCCGACCCGCGGGTTCGGTCCCGGGTCCGCCGGGTGCGCCCCACCCCGCCGGGTTCAGTCCTGGATCCGCCGCCAGGGCCGGTCCGCCTCCAGCGCGAAGGCCAGCTCCAGCAGCAGCCGCTCCTGCCCGTGCGCCGCCGACAGGTGCACCCCGACCGGGAGCCCGCCCGGCTCGGAGCCCGCCGGCAGCGCGATGCCCGGGCCGCCGGTCACGTTGTTGACCGGGGTGAAGGCGACGTAGCGCATCAGCCGGTCCATCAGCTCGTCGAAGTCCACGTTCGGGCTCAGGTACCCGATCGGCGGGGCGGTGTGGGCGAGCACCGGGGAGAGGATCACGTCGTGGTCGCGGAAGATCCGCGCGTACACGCCCTCGGCCCGGCGCAGCCGCCGCAGCACGCCGGGGGTCTGCGGGAACTCCGCCTGGAACCGGCGGCGCAGTCCGGTGGTCAGGCCGTCCAGCTTCCCGGCCCGGAAGCTCGGGTCGATCAGCAGCCGGCCGGTGGCGGCGATGGCCCAGGCGATGTAGCCCCAGTAGCTGACGAAGTCGCGGGAGAACTCCTCGCCGAAGGGCAGTGCGGTCGGCTCGACCAGGTGGCCCATCGCCTCCAGCCGGGCGGCGGTCTCCTCGACCACCTGCCGGGTCGGCCCGTCGGTCTTGGCGATCGGCGAGTCCACCACCAGGCCGATCCGCAGCCGCCGATCGCCCGGCCCCTCGACCAGGCCGAGCGGGGGCAGCCCGGGGTTGCCGCGGTGCCGCTCGGCGGCGGCGAAGAAGGCGGCGGTGTCGCGCACCGAGCGGGTCAGCACGCCGTCGGTGACCAGGTCGATCGGCAGTTTGCCGCTCTGGGCGTTGGTGACCAGTCGGCCCCGGGTGGGCTTGAGCCCGACCAGCCCGCAGCAGGCCGCCGGGATGCGGATCGAGCCGCCGCCGTCGTTGGCGTGCGCGATCGGCACCACGCCGGCGGCCACCAGGGCCGCCGCGCCGCCCGAGGACGCGCCGGGCGAGTGCGAGGGCTTCCAGGGGTTGCGCACCGGCTGGGCGGTGGCGAACTCGGTGGAGGCGTTGAGGCCGAACTCGGGCAGTCTGGTCTTGCCGAGGACGGCCAGGCCGGTGGAGAGGAACTGGTCGGTGAAGCGCGCGTTGCGGCGGGCCGGGCGGGCGCGGTAGGCCTCGCTGCCCATCGCGGTCGGCAGGCCGCGCAGGTCCACGTTGTCCTTGAGGTAGGTCGGTACGCCCCAGAGCGGACCGCCGATCCCCTCCCGGCTGATCCGCGGTTTGTCGTACGAAGCATGGGCGACGGGCAGCAGCGTGCCGTCCACCCGCGCGGCCCGGTCGGCGGCCGCGCCGACCAGTTCCCTCGGGTTGACCGCGCCGGCCCGGACCAGCGCGGCGAGCGCCACCGCGTCGTGGGCGCCCAGGGCGTCGTCGGCGAACGCGTGGACCCGCTCGTCGGTCATCCGAACTCCCCACTCCCTGCCGGACGTTCCACCGTCCGGCGATCGCACCGGTTGGTCGTACCTGCCCGGCTCTACTGACCGGTAATCTCGCAGGGCTTCGAGTGTAGGCACGACCGGCGGCCGTCGCCCGACCGGGGTCGACACCGACGGGTAAACGCTCCCTCAAATCTTCGAGGGCGCACGACCGTTCGGCTCGCGCCCCCGCGTTCACCCCGTCCGCCCGTCCACGATCGTTTCGCCGCACGCCGCCGGGAAAGATCACGTTCGCGATTCGTCCCGGTCCTCCCGCCCCAACCAAGGTGACGCCCGTGCCGACCCCCTTCTTCCCGACCACCCGGTTCACCGCGGCCACCGCCCCCGGCGGCCTCCCGCTGCTCGGCCACGCCCCCGCCCTCCTCCACCGCCCGCACGAGTTCGTCGCCGGCCTACCCGCCCACGGCGACCTCGTCCGGCTGCGGCTCGGCCCGCTCCACGCGTACGTGGTCTGCCACCCCGAGCTGGTCCGCCGGCTGCTCGCCGACGACCGCACCTTCGACAAGGGCGGGCCCCTCCTCGACAAGGCCCGGGAGGTCCTCGGCAACGGCCTCGCGACCTGCCCCGCCGCCGCCCACCGGCGCCAGCGCCGCATGCTGCAGCCCGCGTTCCACCGCGACCGGCTGCCCGGCTACGCCGCGCTGATGGCCGAGGAGATCGGCGGCGCCACCGCCCGCTGGCGCGACGGCGACGTGATCGACGTCCCCACCGCGATGCACCGCCTCTCCACCGCCGTCACCGCCCGCTGCCTGTTCGCCGCGCACGAGCGGGCCGGCACCCTGCCGGTGCGCCGGTCCATGGACGCCGTCACCCGCGGCGTCGGCCGTCGGGTGATGCTGCCGCTGCCCGGCGCCGACCGCCTCCCCACCCCCGGCAACCGCCGCTTCCGCCGCGCCCGGCAGGACCTGCGGGAGATCACCCGGCGGCTGATCGCCGACCACCGCGCCACCGGCACCGACCGGCACGACCTGCTCTCCACGCTGCTCGACGCGACGGACGAGGACGGCCGGGGCCTGACCGACGCCGAGGTCCACGAGCAGGTGGTCACCTTCCTGCTGGCCGGCACGGAGACCACCGCCGCCACCCTCTCCTGGGCCTGGACGCTGCTCGCCGCCAACCCGGCCGTCCGGATGCGGCTGCACGCCGAACTCGACACCGTCCTGGACGGCCGGCCCGCCCGCCACGAGGACCTGCCCGCCCTGCCGCTCACCGCCCGGATCGTCAGCGAGACCCTGCGGCTCTACCCGCCGCCCTGGATCCTCAGCCGCACCGCCACCGCCGACACCGAGCTCGGCGGCCACCGCGTCCCGGCCGGCGCCACCCTGCTCTACAGCCCCTACCTGCTGCACCGCCGGGCCGACCTCTTCCCCCGCCCCGACCGCTTCGACCCCGACCGCTGGCTCACCACCGCCCGCCCCGCACCCGGCACCTACGCGCCTTTCGGCCTCGGCGCCCGTCGCTGCATCGGCGACGTCTTCGGCACCACCGAGGCCGTCCTCGCCATCGCCACCATCGCCGCCCGCTGGACCATCGCCCCCACCCCCGGCCGGCCCGTCCGCCCCACCCGCGGCTCCTCCCTCACGCCCCGGCCCTTCACCGCGACACTCACCCGCCGGGTCCGCTGACCGGACGGCGACCGGGCTCCGACGCCGTCCGCGCCGGGTCCGCCGACCGGATCCCGACCCGGCTTCGGTACTGTCCCGGCGTGGCCGGCCGCACGGGCGCCGGCCGGAACCACTCCGCTCGACCGGGACGCCACCAGACCATGAACGCTCGAACCCCCTCGGGGCTCCTGACCGGGCTGCTGCGCGCCGCCCGGACGTACCCGCGCCGCTCGCCGCTGACCTTCGGCTACGTCGTCCTGCTCCTGCTCGGGCACGTCTGGGTCGAGAACCTGCTCGCCGCGGACCGCGCGGACGCGCTGCGCGACCACATCAGCACCAACCTCGACAACCTGCACGACCACCCGGTCGGTGCCCTGCTCGGCAGCGCGCTGCTCTTCGACGGCACCCTCACCGAGATCCTCTCCACCGGCTTCGGCAGCACCCTGATCACCCTGGGCCTCGGCGTCTGCTGCTGCCTCGCCTGGACCGAGCGCCGCTTCGGCGGCCTGCGCGCCGCCGCCGTGTTCCTCGGCGGGCACATCGGCGCCACCCTGATCACCGCCGCGGTGATCCTGCTCGCCCTGCGCCACGGCTGGTACCCGGAGAGCGTCCGCGGGGCCTCGGACTACGGCATCAGCTACGGCGCCCAGACCGTCCTCGCCCTCGCCACCCTCGCCGTGCCCCGTTGGGCCCGGCTGCCCTGGGCCGCCTTCGTCGTCGCCTGGCCGCTCTCCGGCGGCGACTGGCCCGGCCCCCTCCCGGGCTTCACCACCGTCGGGCACCTCCTCGCCGCCGCCCTCGGCTTCGCCCTGGCCGCCGCCGTGGCCCTCGGCGCCTCGCGCCGCCGGCGTGCCGGGGCCGAGCGGCCGGCCGACGTCCACCCGTGACCGGCCCCCGGCTCTCCAGGGCCTCCCGGTTCCAGGGCCTGTCGGTTCCGGGGCCTGTCGGTTCCAGGGCCTGTCGGGGCGGGGGCCTGTCGGGGCGGGGGCCGGAGGCCCGGGCGGCGGTCAGCCGGGCGGGCGCCGGTCGGCGGCGATGGCGGTGAGCAGCCGCTCGATCTCCTCCAGCCGGCGCCGCAGGTCCTCGACGTCGCTCCGGGTGGCGCTCTGCTCGCCCGCCTTGAGGGAGACCAGCAGCTGTCCGTCCGGCTCCAGCCGGGCCCGGGCGACGTCGCCGACCTTGTCGCCGTTCTGGATCCGGATGGCGTGCTCCAGCTCGGACGGGCGCAGCGCCAGGCTGTGCAGCGCGCCGGCGACCAGCTTGCCGTCCTTCACCACGGTGGTGGGCCGGCCCTCCAGGATCCGGGTGGCCCTCGGGTCGCGCGCGAGCCAGCGGGTGACGGCGGCGTTCACCGCGATCAGGGTCACCGCCCCGATCGCGCCGCCGAGCAGGCTGTTGTCATTGCCGATGATGGCGTTCTGCACCACGTTGGAGAGCAGGAAGACCACCACCATGTCGAAGGTGTTCAGCCCCGCCAGCCCGCGCTTCCCGGCGAGCCGGAACAGCACCAGGATCAGCACGTAGACGGCGATCGTGCGGAGGACCTTCTCCACGATCGGAATCTGGACGGCCATCAGGTCGTGCCACACTGCCCCGCTCCTCCCGCCTCGACCGCTGCGAACGGGGCAGACGCTACGCCACGGTCACCGCTTGGGCCTGCCGCGCCGGGCCGCCGCGCCCCGCCCGCCGGCCTTGGCTCCCCCGGCCTTCGGCGCCCCGGCCCGCTGCCCGCCGGACTTCTGGCCGCCCGCCTTCTGCGCACCGCTCTTCTGCCCGCCGGCCCGCTGCGGCTGCGGCTTGCCCCGGCCCGCCGCCGCCTTCTTCGGCTGCGCCTCCGGAGCCGCCTGCCCGGCCCCGCGGCCGCGCGAGCTGTTGACCGTGCGGCCGCGGACGATCCCGATGAACTCCTCCACCAGGTCCGTCGTCCGCTCCTGCGGCCAGGACAGCGCCACCTGGGACTGCGGCACGTCCGCCACCGGCCGGAAGGTGAGGTCCCGGCGGTGGTGCAGCCGGGCCAGGGACTGCGGCACCAGGAGCACGCCGACGTTCGCCGCGACCAGCTCGACCGCGTCCGCGGTGCTGTCCGGACGGGCTACGGCGGGGCGCCCCGGCAGGGTGTCGGCGGTGAGGCCCAGGGTGTCGTCGAGCGGGTGGAAGACCACCTCATCGGCCAGGTCCGCCACCGAGGCCTCCTCGGCGGCGGCGAGCCAGTGGTCCTTGGGGAAGACCACGACGGTGGTCTCGGTGTAGAGCGGGATCGCGCTCAGCACGTCCTTGTCGACCGGCAGCCGGACCAGCCCGGCGTCCGCGCCGCCCTCGCGGAGGGTCCGCTCGGCGTCGCCGGACGCGACCGCGAGGAGGTCCAGCGGCACGTCCGGGAGCCGCTCCTCCCAGACCCGGACCCATTTGCCGGGGGTCACGCCCGGGACGTACACGAGTCGGAAGGTCGGGTTCACCTGCATGTCTGTCACAGGGCAAGGCTACCGACCGTGACCGGGAGCGCCCGCGCACTCCCTTACCCTTGTCACCATGACATCGCTCAAGCAGAAGACCAGCCAGACCATGAAGCCGGCCACGGCGGCCAAGAAGCTGGGGATCTACCTCGACGCCGCGCCGACCGACTTCCAGGAGGGCGTGGTCTCCCGCGAGGAGCTGAACGCGCTGCAGGCCGAGCCGCCGCAGTGGCTCCAGGACCTGCGCAAGAACGGCCCGCACCCCCGCCCGGTGGTCGCCGCCCGGCTCGGCATCTCGATCTCCGGCCTGGCCCGGGGCGGCGTGACCGAGGCGCTGACCACCGAGCAGATCGAGGCCCTCCGGGCCGAGAACCCGCTCTGGCTCCAGCACGAGCGCGCCAACCAGGTGGACCTCCGCAAGGAGACCGCCCGGATCAAGGAGAAGCACGAGAAGGAGGCCGCCGCGGCCGCCGCGGCCGCCGCCAAGGAGGCGAAGGCCGCCCAGGCCCGCTGACCCGCCCTCCCCGGGCCCGGCACGGCGGCGCTCCGGCGCCGGCTGCCGGGCCCGTTCTCGTCGGGCGCCGCTCGGCGGGCGCCGCTCGGCGGGTCCCTAGAAGCGGACGGTCCGCAGGACGGAGTCCCCGCCCTTGAGCCCGGCCAGGTAGAGGGTGCGGCCGTCCGCGCCGAGCTGGACCTGGACGACGGAGTCCAGGCCGAAGCCGGTGACGGTCTCGCCGGGAACGGCCGCGCCGGTCGCGGGGTCGTACGACAGCAGTGCGGCCTGCGGGGTCCTCGCGCCGGTGAACACGTGGACCCGGCCGGAGTCCGGGCTCGTCCCGAGCAGCTGGGGGCCGTCGGCGAAGGCCCCGAGGCCGAAGGCGGACCGGAAGGTGTTCGTCTCCGGGTCCAGGATGTCGGCGGTGACGGTGCCGTAGTCGCGGTAGCCGCTCGCGTAGACGGTGCGGCCGTCGGCGGCGAGCACGATCTCCTCGGCGGAGCCGAAGTCCGCCACCGGATCGATGACCTCCGGGGCGGCGCCCCCGACGTCCAGGTGGTAGAGGTTGTCCGCGGTGCCGACCCAGGCGTCGGTGGCGTCGGGGCCGAGCACCACCCGGCCGACGGTGTAGCCGGTGAGGGTCACGCCGCCGGTGAAGGTCCGGGTGGCGGGGTCGTAGGCGAGGACGCGGCCGGCCCGGCTGCCCAGGCGCACGCCCCAGGGGCCGTACTGGGACAGGTACACCCGGGTTCCGTCCGGGCTGACGGTCACCCCGTTCAGCGCGCCCTTGGTCATGGCCCCGGGGCGGGGCTGGTCGGGCGTGGCGACCCGGGCGAGCTGCTGTCCGGTCGCGGCGTCGAAGGTCAGCAGGTCCCAGTCGACGGTCACGTAGACCCGGCTGCCGTCCGGGCTGACGGTCGGACGGCCGACGCTGTCGAAGCCGGTGACGGTGAGCAGGTCGGTGCTCGCCCCGGTACGGGTGTCGATGCTGCGGACGACCCGGGCCGAGTGGCCGGGGTCGACGGCGTGGCCGACCACCGCGTAGACGCGGCTGCCGTCCGGGACGACGGCGAACGACTCGGCCGTGCCGCCGAACGCCAGGGTGTCCGCCGTCGGGACGGCCCGGGCCGCGCTGACCGGCGGGCCCTCGGGCGCCGCGGCCGCGGTCTCCGTCCCGGTCAGCAGCAGCGCCCCTGCCGCCGCCACCGCTCCAAGCCAACGTGCTTTGCGCACAAGCCTGTTCATGCTTCCCCTCCCGCCGGTCGGATCGCGGCCCTGCCGCGCCCGCGTCAGGCTACGACACGGCCCGCGGACGGCGAAGCGGTTCGGTCGCACTCTGCCCGGCTCCGTCCGGACACAGCCCCTTCACGGCATCGACAGAACCGGAACCGGCCATCGGCGGCGGCCGGATCCACCTCCGCCGCGGAAACGGTTCCGCACGCCCTGCGAAGGCTTCCCGCGCCGCACGTGGCGTCACCCCAACGGCCCCGCGGACACGGTAGGGTCCGCTGGCGCGGCACCGGCCCGTCCGGCGGCCGCCGCCCACGCCCACCCCCGAGGGAGGAACCCCGTGCCGGCTCCCGCCCGCCGCGCCCCGGCCATGGCCGCGGCCGTCCTGCTCGCCGCCGCAGCCGCAGGCTGCTCGCCCGGCGGCGACCACGCCGCCAAGGGGGCCAGGTCCGCCTCCGCCTCCGCCCCGGCCGCTGCGGGTGATGCCGCGGCGGCCGCCCCGCCCCTGGCCGCCGCGATCGTCACCGGCCCCGGCCCGAAGGCGAGTTACGACGTCCAGCCGCAGCCCGCGCCGGGCAGCTGCCACTACCGCTACACCGCGGACAAGCAGCCGCTGCCCGACGCCTCCTGCACCCCGGGCGCGATCAGCCCGGCGGTGAACCAGGGCAACCTCAAGGACACCATCTGCAAGCAGGGCGGCTACACCTCGACCATCCGCCCGCCGTCGAACATCACGGGCAAGGAGAAGGCCGAGAACGCCAAGTCCTACGGCTACGACGGCCCGATGGGCGACGCCGAGTACGACCACCTGATCAGCCTCCAACTCGGCGGCGACCCCAACGACCCGCGCAACCTGTGGGTCCAGCCGCCCTCCCCCGGCCACGTCCCCGGCAAGGGCCCGAACAACCCCAAGGACTCGGTGGAGACCCACCTCCACACCGCGATCTGCAAGGGCCAGGTCACCCTGGCCGCCGCCCAGCAGGCGATCGCCACCGACTGGACGACCGCCGAGGCCAAGCTCGCCCTCCGCGCCGCATCCAGCCCGGCCTCCGAGCCCGACGCCGACGGGGACTGACCGGCCGCTCCCCGAGGCTCGGACTCAACGTCCCAGCACCGCACCGCCGTTGAGTCCGATCACCTGACCGGTCAGGTACCCGGCGGCCGGGGAGGCGAGGTAGGCGACCGCCTCGGCCACATCGGCCGGGGTGCCCGCCCGACCGACCAGGGTGTCCGCGACCTTCCGGGCGTGGAACTCCTCGCTCCAGCCGGCCCCGAAGATCTCGGTGTCCTCGATGTAACCGGGCGCGAGCACGTTCACCGTGATCCCGTCCGGCCCCAACTGCCGGGCCAGACCGAACGCCCAGCCGTGCAGCGCGGCCTTGGCGGCGGCGTACGAGCCCGCCGAGTGCGGGCCCGCGCCACCGCGCTGGGCCGCGGCCGAACTGACCACCACCAGCCGGCCGCCGGGACGGCGCAGCCCGCCCTGGAGCGCGGTGGTCAGCAGCACGGCGGTGAGCAGGTTGCCGTCCAGGTCCCGCCGCCAGGAAGCGGCCAGCGCGCCCAGACTGCCGTCGGCCGGCGGGGTGACGATCGCGCCCGCGTTGTTCACCAGCACGTCCACCGGCCCGAGTCCGGTGATCCGGGCCGCCGCCGCCTCGACCGCCGCCGGGTCGGTCAGATCGGCCGCGACCGGCACGACCCGCCCCGGACCGGCGGTCCGCTCGATCTCCTCCCGGGCCTGCTCCAGCACGGCCGGCCTGCGGCCCAGGATCACCACCCGGTGCCCGTCCCCGGCCAACCGCGCCGCGATCGCCCGGCCTATCCCGGTACCGCCACCGGACACCACTGCGAGCCGATCCACCGTCGTCACTTCGTCCCCCGCTCGTCAACCGGCCGCACGCCGGTCGCGCCGACCCCGGATCGGGCCGCACGCCCCCATCGTGGCAGCCCCGCCCCTTGGCCCCCACGCCGCACCCCGGCACCGTGGCCGGGGACGCTCGTCGCTCATCCCCTGGCGCCGGGGCCCCGATCGGCTCGCTCCTCCCCTGAGGTCCGTTCCCGAAGGCCCCTCAACCCCTCGAACGCCCGCCCTGCCGATGCCGCCGCCCCTGGGCACCGCGTTACTGGTCGTGCCGGCGGGAACCCCCGTTGCCCCGATCCGCGCCACCGGCCTCCCAGGCCGTCAACCTCCGTGCCAGGTCGAGCAGTTCGGGCGCGCGGAGCACCCGCCCGCCGAACCCGGGCAGCTCGACGTGCAGCGGCCCGGTCCAGCGCTCCGGGATCGCCGCCAGGCCGTACCTGGCACCGGCCAGGCCGCCGGTGACGGCGGCCACGGTGTCGGTGTCCCCGCCGAGGTCGATCGCGGCGCGCAGCGCCTGCTCGAAGCCCTCGGTGGTGCGCAGCGCCCAGACCGCCGAGCCGAGGCAGGGCCATACCGCGCCGTTGGCCTCGGTGGCGCGCTCCGGGTGCCAGTCGGGGGCGAGGACGGTGGCGTAGCGCTCCCGGTGGCCGGGGTCGACGTGGGCGAGGACGGCGGGGAGCTCGGCCAGCGGGTCGGCGCCGTGCAGCGCGAGCCGGACGAGCTCGTGGAAGATCGCCGAGCCCTCCCAGGCGGCCCCGTCCCCGTGGGTCAGCGCCGCGATGCGCCGGGCCGCGTCCATGGTGGCCCGCCGTCCGGCGTGGGCGAACGCGACGGCGGAGGTCGAGGCGCGCATCAGGGCACCGTTGCCGGCGGCGCGCAGCGTGGTGTTGAAGTGGACGGCGGCGGCGAGGTCCCAGGGCAGGCCGCTGGTCAGGACGGCTTCCGTCTGGATGCCGATGTCCGAGGGGTCGGCGGCGGCCCAGCGGCGGAACCGGTCGAAGACGTCCGGGAGGTCCAGGCTTCCCCGCTCGATCAGGGACTCGGCGACCAGGACGGCCATCTGGGTGTCGTCGGTGGCCGCGCCGAGCCCCCAGCCGCCGCCCGCCACCAGGTCACCGGGGGTGTCCGGGAAGCGGGCGGAGAAGGCGCCGGCCGGGCCGAACTCGTAGGGGGCGCCGAGGGCGTCGCCGACGGCGGCTCCGAGGACGGCCCCGGCGGCGCGCCCGTCGGGGCCGGTCATGCCACGGGCGGGACGACCGGCAGGTTGCGCTTGTGCTCGGTGCGGCGGTAGTGGCCCAGGACGGTGCGGAAGACGTCCTCGCTGACCGGCAGGCCCTCCAGGAAGTCGTCCAGTTCGTCGTAGCCGACCCCGAGGGCGTCCTCGTCGGGGCGGCCGGGGGCGAGGTTCTCCAGGTCCGCGGTCGGGACCTTCTTGACCAGCTCGGCCGGTGCGCCCAGCGCCTCGGCGATCGCCCGCACCTGCCGCTTGGTCAGGCCGGACAGCGGCATCACGTCGGCCGCGCCGTCGCCGAACTTGGTGAAGAAGCCGACGGCGGCCTCGGCCGCGTGGTCGGTGCCGACGACCAGCCCGCCCTTGGCGCCCGCCGCCGCGTACTGGACCACCATCCGCTGGCGGGCCTTGACGTTGCCGCCGACGAAGTCCTCGTGGCCGTGGTCGGTGTAGGTCAGGCCGGCGGCCTTCAGAGCGGCGAGCGCGCCGTCGGTGGCGGGCTTGACGTCGACGGTCAGCACCTCGTCGGCGCGGATGAAGCCGAGCGCGAGCTGGGCGTCCGCCTCGTCCGCCTGGACACCGTACGGCAGCCGCATCGCGGTGAAGGTCACCTGGCGGCCCTCGGCCCGCAGCCGCTCGACGGCGAGCTGGCAGAGCCGTCCGGCGGTGGTGGAGTCGACACCGCCACTGATGCCCAGCACCAGGCTCCGCGCGCCGCTGGTCCGCACCTGGTCGGCCAGGAACTCCACCCGGCGCTCGGCCTCCGTCGCGGGGTCCGGCACGGGCGCGACCCCGAGGGCACGGGCGATCTCCCGCTGGACGTCGGCGGGCAGGGGCTCGGTCATTCCGACTCCTCGGGACGGTGGTGGGTGGCGCGGTCACGAGGATACGACCACCGACGATGCGGCCGTCACGGGCGGGGGGTTCCCCCCGGGCCGGCGGGCTCCCCCGGGCCGTCCGCGTTCGTGGGCCCGTCCACGTCCGCCGGCCCGTCCGGCTTCCGCAGCGAGACCGGCCGCTCGGGGCCCGGCGCCGGGTGCGTCAGGATGTCGAGCACCACCGCGCCGTCCACCGTCTCCTGGGCCACCAGCAGCGCCGCCAGCTCGTCCAGGTGGTGCCGGTGCTCGGTGAGCAGGCCGAGGGCCCGCCGCTCGGCCTGGCGCAGCAGGCCGGCCACCGCCTCGTCCACGGCGCGCTGGGTCTGCTCGGAGTACGGGCGGCGCAGCAGGTCCTCGGGGTTGTCGCCGAGGTAGTGCGGGGTGCCGCTGGAGTAGCCGACCGGCCCGAGCTCCGGGGAGAGGCCGAATTCCCGGACCATCCGGGTGGCGACCGAGGTGGCGTTGGCGAGGTCGTTGGCGGCGCCCGTGGAGCCTTCGCCGAAGACCACCAGTTCCGCCGCGCGGCCGCCGAGCTGGACGGTGAGCAGGTCGGTCAGGTAGCCCTCGCTGTACAGGTGCCGCTCGGCCTCGGGCAGCTGCTCGGTGGCGCCGAGGGCGACGCCGGCCGGGAGGATGGTCACCTTGGCGACCGGGTCGGCGCGCTCGCACAGCGCGGCCATCAGCGCGTGCCCGGACTCGTGCACCGCGACGGCGTGCCGCTCCTCGGGCAACAGCGCGTTGGAGGACTCCCGGCGGCCGAGCAGCACCCGGTCGCGGGCGGTGTCGAGGTCGTCGGCGGTGAGGGTGGCCCGGTCGGCGCGCACGGCGTTGATGGCGGCCTCGTTGACCAGGTTGGCGAGGTCGGCGCCGGAGAAGCCGGGGGTGCCGCGGGCGAGCCGTCCGAGGTCGACGTCCGGGGACAGGGTCTTGCCGCGGGAGTGCACGGCGAGGATGGCGGCCCGCTCGGCCTGGTTGGGCAACGGGACGGTGACCTGCCGGTCGAAGCGGCCGGGGCGCAGCAGGGCCGGGTCGAGGGCGTCCGGGCGGTTGGTGGCGGCGATGACGACGATGCCGGTGCTCTGGTCGAAGCCGTCCATCTCGGCGAGCAGCTGGTTCAGGGTCTGCTCGCGCTCGTCGTTGCCGCCGAACCGGGTGCCGCCCGCGCGCCGGCCGCCGACGGCGTCGATCTCGTCGATGAAGATGATCGACGGTGCGCGTTTGCGGGCCTCGTCGAAGAGGTCGCGGACCCGGGAGGCGCCGACGCCGACGAACATCTCCACGAAGCCGGAGCCGGTCACCGAGAGGAAGGGCACCGAGGCCTCGCCGGCGACCGCCCGGGCGAGCAGGGTCTTGCCGGTGCCCGGCGGCCCGACCATGATCACCCCACGTGGTCCCTTGGCCCCGGCGGCGGCGTACCGCTCCGGGCTGCGCAGGAAGTCGACCACCTCGCTGACCTCCTGCTTCACCCCCTCGTACCCGGCCACGTCGGCGAACCCGGTGTCCGGCCGCTCGGCCTCGATGATCTTGGCCCGGGACCGCCCGATGGCGCTCAGACCGCCGCCCAGCGAGCGGGCGGCCATCCGGCCGGACCAGAGGAAGAGCGCACCGAAGATCAGCAGCGGCAGGAACAGCAGCAGGGTCGACCAGATCGAGCCACCGCTGCTCCGGCTGCCGGTGACCGTCACGTGGTGGTCGGCGAGCGCGCCGCTGAGCTGGGAGGTGTCCAGGGCGGTGGGGATCTGGCTGGTGAAGTGGGTGCCGTCCTTGAGCGTGCCGCTCACCCCGCCGGTGTCACTGACGTTCACGGTCTGCACCTGGCCGGAGTCCACCCGGCTCACGAAGTCGGAGTAGCCGTAGCGCGTGCCGGGCTTGCCGGAACTGGAGAAGAGCACCAGCAGGAGCAGCGTGACCAGCACCGCGACGGGCAGCAGCCAGCGGCGCCACGACGGCGGAGGCGGAGCTTTGGCCGGACCGCCGGGGCCCTGGTTGCGGCCCTGGCCGGGCCCCTGACCGGGTCCTTGGTTCCGGCCCTGGCCGGGGCTCGGGCCTCGCGGCTGGCCCCAGCTCTGCCTCGGGCGCGGGCCCGGGTCGGAGCCGCGGTCGGCGCCGGGGCCCGGGTCGGAACCGGGGCCCTGGTCGAAGCCGCGGTCGGCGCCGGGGTCCGGGCCGGGGCTGGAACCGGGACCAGGTGGAGTCGCGGAGTGACGGACAGCGCGCAGCCGGATTCGTACGATCATCCACGCTCACCGCCTCTCGGGGGGCCGAACAGCCTCCGCCCCTCCATGGTCGGACGGTCCGGGCCCGGACGGGAGCCCGAAGGGGGTGGCAACGGTCCACTCGGGGGAGAACGACCCGCTCGGCGCCACGGCCCGCAGCGCCGGATCGGGCTCGGGCGTCGGGCTCGGGCGTCGGGCTCGGCGTCGGGCACGGCATCGGGTACGGCATCGGGCACGGAAGGCGGACTCGGGCACGCCGAAGGCCGGTCCGGCACGTGGGGGCGGGCCGTCGCGAACGGGTTCGCGGAAGCCTGCCGGGCGCTTCCACCGCACCCGGCGAAGCCTTCGCCCGGCCGCTCCGGCCGAGGCGGCCGCGTCCTCGACGGCCCTTCGACCCGCGTCCTCGGCCGCCCCCTCCGGCCGTCCCCCGCCGGCCGCTTCTTCGGCCGCTCCTCCGGGCGCGCTCAAGGATCCTCGGGCCGTGCGGAGTTGGCGATCGAGCCGCCCACCAGGACGATTCGTGACCTAGAGTAGCCGCATGGTCAACGAGGAACTGCCAGCCCTGCACAAGACGCCCGAGGCCGCCGTGGAACCCCGGGCCGGGGACAGCGACCGGGAGGCGGTGGCCGAGCAGTTGCGGGTCGCCGCCGGTGACGGCCGCATCGACCTCGGGGAATTGGAGGAGCGGCTCGACCGCACCTACGCCGCGCGGACGTACGGCGAACTCGACATCCTGGTGGCCGACCTCGGCGGCCGGGTGGAGGCCCGGGACGCGTCCGCGGCGGAGGAGGTCCTCACGCTCCGGCCCCGGATGAACAACATGGTGCAGAGCGGCCGCTGGTCCGTGCCCCGCCGGATCGTCGCGGAGACCAAGATCTCGCTGCTCACGGTCGACTTCACCGAGGCCGTGTGCCCCCACCAGGAGATCACGGTCGAGGCGTCGACCGGCATGGGCCACATCCGGCTGATCGTCCCGCGCGGCTGGGGCGTACGCATCGACCCGTCGAGCACCAACACCGGAAACATCGTCAACAAGGCCGCCGAGCAGGCGGAGCCGGGCGCCCCGGTGCTGACCGTGATCGGCCACCCCCGGTCGGGGCCGATCAGGATCAAGCAGCGCCGCCGGGGCTGACGGGCCGGAGGCCGGGCCCGCGGCAGTCCTCCGTGGGGCTCGGTGCGGGCTCGGCGCGGGCTCGGCGCGGGCTCGGCGCGGGCTCGGCGCGGGCTCCGCCGGGGTGGCTCAGGAGAAGTCGAGTCCGCCCGTCCGGGTCCGCTTGAGCTCGAAGAACTTCGGGTACCCGGCCAGCAGCCGCACGCCCTCGAAGACCCGTACGGCGTCCTCGCCGCGCGGGATGGCGCTCAGCACCGGGCCGAAGAAGGCGACGCCGTCCACGTGGATGGTCGGCGTGCCGACCTCCTCGCCGACCGGGTCCATGCCCTCGTGGTGGCTCTTGCGCAGGGCCTCGTCGTACGCGGTGCTGTTCGCCGCCTCGGCCAGCTCCTCCGGCAGCCCCGCTGCCACGAGCGCCTCGCGGATGACGGCGTCGTCGGCCTCGCGGTCCTGGTCGTGCAGTCGGGTGCCGAGCTCGGTGTACAGCTCGCGCAGTACCTGCGGGCCGTGCTGTTCGGCGGCGGCGATGCAGACCCGCACGGGGCCCCAGCCGGTGGTCATCAGGCGCTGGTAGCGCTCGGGCAGGTCGGTGCGGCCCTCGTTGAGGACGGACAGGCTCATCACCCGGAAGTTCAGGTCGAGTTCGCGCTGCCGATCGACCTCCAGGATCCACCGGGAGGTTATCCAGGCGAAGGGGCAGACGGGGTCGAAGTAGAAGTCGACCTTGACGGTGTCGCTGTCGGCCCGGTGGCCGTTGTCGAGGTGCTGGTCGAGGTGCTGGGCAAGCTGCTGGGCGGGCGCGCCGGTCGTCATATCGTTCGTCACACCGGAGAGGCTAGTGGACCGAGTGGCCCACTCTCCAGAGCCAATCGACAGCTGCCGCAGTGGGCCACTTTCCCACCGCCCGGCCGCTCAGCCGCACGTCGTCCCGTCCGCCGGCACCGTGCCGTCCAGGAGGTAGGCGTCCACGGTCTGCTTCAGGCACGGGTTGCCGGTGTTGTAGCCGCCGTGCCCCTCGCCCTGCAGGGTGACGGTGACGCCGACGCCCGCGCCGAGCTGCTGCGCCATCGTGCGGGCGCCCTCCACCGGGGTCGCCGGGTCGCCGCTGGTGCCGACCACCAGGACCGGGGCGGCGCCCGGCGCGGAGACCTCCGGGTGGGCGGCCCTGCCCGGTACGGGCCAGCCGGTGCAGGCGGTCAGGCCCCAGGCGGTGAAGGACCCGAACACCGGGGAGGCGGCGCGGAACTGCGGCAGCTGCTGCTGCACGTCCTGGTCGGAGTAGCGCTGCCGGGCGTCCACGCAGTTGATCGCCCGGTTCGCGGCGTTCAGGTTGTTGTAGTGCCCCTGCGCGTCGCGCCCGTTCAGCCCGTCCGCGAGCTGGAGCAGCGTGTCGCCGGTCCCCAGCTCCATCGCCTCGGTGAGCCCGGCGGCCAGCGCGGGCCAGGTCTCCTGGCTGTACAGGGCGCCCACGATGCCGGTGACGGCCAGGCTCTCGGTGAGCTGCCGCCCCTGTTTGGTGGGCAGCGGCGACTGCGCCAGCTTCTGCACCAGTGCCTCGACCTTCGCGGTGCCGTCGTCGCCGCCCGCACGGGTCGGGCAGGCGGTCCCGGCCTGGGCGGCGCAGGCCTTCATGAAGTCGCCGAGGGCGAGCTGGAAGCCCTGGGCCTGGCCGAGCGCGGACTGCTGCGGGTCCTTGGTCGGGTCGACCACCGAGTCCAGCACCATCCGTCCGACCTGCTGCGGGAACAGGTGCGCGTAGACGCCGCCGAGCTGGGTGCCGTAGCTGAAGCCGAAGTAGGAGAGCTTCTGGTCGCCCAGAACCTGCCGCATCAGGTCCAGGTCGCGCGCCGCGCTCTCGGTGTCCACGTACGGCAGCACCGCGCCGGAGTTGTGCTCGCAGGCGGCGGCGAAGCCCGCGTTGTCGGCGTCCAGGGCCTTCACCGCTTCGGGGGTCTCGGGGGTGCTGTCGGCGGCGGTGGCGGCGTCCATCGCCCGGTCGTCCAGGCATGTCACCCCGGCGCTGGCGCCGACTCCGCGCGGGTCGAAACTCACCAGGTCGTAGCGGGAGTTGAGGGAGCTGTAGCTCGCGGCGAGGGCGGGCAGGGTGGCCACGCCGGAGGCGCCGGGGCCACCGAAGTTGAACAGCAGCGAGCCGATCCGGTGCTCCTCGTCCTTGGCCCGGCTGCGGATCAGTGCGAGGTCGATCGTCGTACCGTCCGGTGTGCCGTGGTCCAGCGGGGCCTTGAGGGTGGCGCACTGCCAGTCCTCGGCGGCGGGCGCGGTGCCGCTGCCCTGGGCGCTGATGGGGGCGGAGCAGGCGTGCCAGTCCAGCTGTTGGGCGGCCGCTCCGGTGGCGGCGCCGGTCCCCGTCCCCGCGCCGCCGGCCGCGGAGGTGGGCGCGGGCTCGGCGGCGGAGGAGCCGTCGCCCTGGCAGCCGGTGGCGGCAGTGAGCAGCAGGGCGGCCAGGCCGAACGCTCCGGCGCCGCGGACGACGGTGTGCATGGGGTGGGTCCACCTCTCGGGTCGGCCGGGCACCCGGCACGCGGCCTCGGGCCGGCCGGACGCCCCGGCGCTCGGCGGGACGGCGTACGCCCGGCGCTCGGTTCGTCGACGCACCACAGACCCTAGGGGCCGGATCCCGCGGATGCCTGGTGGAACCCCCTGGACGGGGGCGTGCGCCGAACCGGATTCCACCGGCCCACCGGGTGAAGGACGGGGCCCCACGGCCCGGCTGCGGAGGCTCGCGACGACGGTGGGGGCGCGTCTCCCCCGGCCCCCGTCCTGCCCTGGCCCTGCCGATCGGCAGGGCCAGGGCAGGAATTGCGCCTCGGGAACCTCCCGATCGGCACATGTGCGACGAGCAGCCGGCGCGCAAGGATGACGGCCATCGGGGCCCCGCCGGTGGGGCCCGGAAAGGAACCCTGCCGTGACCACCCTGTTCCCGTCGCTTCCGCGCCTGCCGCTCTCGTTCCTGTCCCTCCCGCGTCTGCCGTTCCTGTCGCTGCCGTTCCCGCCGCTCCCGCGTCCGCCGTTCGCCCTGCCCTTCGTCTGCCGGGCCCTCCTCCGCGCCTGCGTCAACGCTTCGCGGGCCATCGGTGCCGCGGGTCGCCGGCGCAGCAGCCCCTCAGCGCAGCGCCATGCCCGGGGTTCCCCGCACCGCGTACGCCGGCAGGCGCAGCCCGCCGAGGGCGGCCCGGGGCAGGCTCAGCCCGAAGCGCCGCTCGACGGCACCGAGGGCGCGGCGGAGGGCGGCCCCTTCGGGCTCGCGCCCGGGGTCGCGAGGGGTCACGCCGTCGGCCTCCAGGACTCCGGCGGCGACCAGGTCCGGCACCAGCAGGTCCGGCTCCTGGCCCCAGCGCCAGCGTTCCTCGCCCAGGCCGAAGCCGCACAGCACGGCGCCGTCCCGGGCGTAGTCGAGCAGGGCCGGCCGCTGCTCCGGCATCGGGCGGAAGTGCACCACCTCGACGCCGTCGCGCGCTATCTCGATGAGCAGTTCGCCGCCCGTGGAGTCGCCGTACTCGATCGCGAACGACCAGCCGGCGCACTCGCCGACCCGGATCACACCGTCGCCGTCGTCACCGGGGCGGTAGACCTCGATGTCCAGGTCCCGGATCTCGGTGTCGCTGATCGGCTCGGTCGCGGTGGCCGGGTCGGCGCCCATCCGGCGGGCGAGCTCCTGGGGCGTGATCCCCCGGGCGAAGACGACGCCGCCGACCTCACCGTCCGGGTCGGGTCCGGCCGTTGACGGTCGGCCGGTTGACCGGCGTCCCGTTGACGGTCGACCCGTGGCCGGCCGGCCGATCTCGGCGAGCCATTGGATGCCGTCCCCGTCCTGTCCCACTCCCCCGTGCGTGCCGTCGGTCATGCCGCCCTCCCCTCGCGCATGGCCTGCGGTGACCGGGCGCGCAAGTGGGCACCCTAACCGACCCTGCCGACACCCGGCCGCCGGTCGCCGGATCAGTGCCGGAACCGGCCGTGCGCGGGCCGACAACCACCCCTGTTCGATCGGAAGGAGGCCGATCCGGAATCGAACCCACCCGGCCCGCACCGCCGTTCACCCGGCACCTGCGCGGCCCGGCTCCCCGGACACTCACCCGGACCCGGCGGGCACCTTCCGGCCCACGGCTTCGAACAGCAGCCTCGCGGCCACCGTTGCCCCGTCGGTACGGATGCCGCCGGCCACGGCCCCCGCCCGCGCCCGGGTCCCGGGCACCAGGGCCGTACCGAGCGCGGCGGAGAGCGAGTCTACGGTCGGCGTCCGGTCGAGGTGGGCCGCGCCGATGCCCAACTCGGCGACCCGGGCGGCCCAGTACGGCTGGTCGGCGATCCGGGGGACGACCACCTGCGGCACGCCCGCCACGGCCGCGGTCGTCGTGGTGCCGGCGCCGCCGTGGTGGACGACGGCGGCCACCCTGCGGAACAGGGCCTGCTGGTTCACCTCGCCGACGACGTGACAGTCCTCGCGGTCGTCGATCGGGGTGAGCCCGGCCCAACCCCGGGCGAGCAGCACCCGGCGGCCGTGCGCACGGCTCGCTTCGACGGCCACCCGCGCGATGCCCTCCGGGGCATGCGCGGCCATGCTGCCGAAGCCGACGTACACGGGTGGTTCACCGGCGTCCAGGAACGCCTCCAGGTCGGCCGGGAGCGGGCGGTCGTCGGGGAAGATCCACGCCCCGGTCGGCACCACGTCGAGTTCCGTCATGCCCTCCGACGGGCACAGGGTCGGATCCGCCGCCAGCCACGGCCGCTCGGTGAAGACGTGGTCGCGGACGTTCTGCACCGGCGGCAGACCGATGGCCGCCCGGTGGTCGTTGAGCGCCTCCCGGTACAGCCCGTTGACCCGCTGGGCGTCCTGCTCCCAGAGCTTCCGGTAGTCGGTCTCGTCCTGCGGGGACGGCGTGCCCGGCCGCCGGCCGGGACGGAAGTGCCGTGAGGGCAGTCCGAAGATGTGGAAGCAGGCCAGCACGTAGTGGAGGCCGAGCTTCTCCGCGACGTCCCGCGCCCCCGCCGGCATCAGGCCGGTCGCCAGCAGCACGTCGCAGCCCTCGGCCGCCGCGGTCAGCGTCTCGAACCTCGCGGCGACCAGCTCGCGGGCCAGCCGGAACGCGTCCTCCGCCGTCGGCAGCTCAGGACCGGCGACGATCGAGCGCACCGACGGGCCGAGCGGCACCAGCGGCACCCCGACCCTCGCCAGCAGGGCCGCGAACTCCTCATCCGGCGGCGCGCACACCCGCACCTCCGCGCCGAGCCCCCGCAGCGCCGCCGCCAGCCCCGCCAGCGGCTCGACATCCCCGCGCGATCCCCATGTCGTCATCAACACGCGCATTTCACGACTCCCGTTTCCGCAGGTCATGGCCTTACGGTCGGGATTCTGCGCCACAACGGGGGCCTTGCCGCAAGCCCCGGGTCACGCTGTAGCTTGATAGTGGCAGGGGGATCCACTCTCCCTGCCGTTACTGGAGCAGCGACCCCGAGCTCTACCCCCAGGACCCAGGGCGAGTACCTGCGCGACGCCCTCGGCACGGGCTACGTCGCCATCGGTCTCGCCTTCGGCCGCGGCTCGTTCCTCACCAAGGACTCCCCGTTCGCCCCCGACTGGAAGAAGGTCACCGTTCCCCCGGCCACCGCCGGAATGAACGAGTACGTCCTCGACCGGGTGCGCCCCCGCGACTACGACGTCGACCTGCGCTCCGCCCCGCCGGCCACCCGCTCCTGGCTGGACACCGCCCGCCCGACCTACGACGCCGGGACGGAGTTCCGCAGCGACCCGCTGCCGCGTCTGGCGATCGGCCCGGCCTACGACGCCCTGGTCCACCTCCACGAGACCGGCGCGGCCCGCCTCCTCTGAGCGCCGGCTCCTGGCGTCAGTGGTCGCTGCTAGCGTGCCTCTCCGTCAGCACGGGTACGCGGGACGACGGACCGCACCACCGACGGGGAGGCACCAGCACGTGCGGGAAGTGACGCGTCACACCGTGGTCCAGCAGCGGATCCGCGACGCCCTGGGGGACGTCCGCGGCCGGGCGCTCGGCCATTGGTACGACCTTGAGGACGAGTTGACCATCGGGTCGGTCCGCGCGATGGGCGAGGAGCTGCTCGACCACGTCGCCGCCCTCTCCCTGGAGGACGGGGGCCTCACCGGAGCCGACGCCCGCGCGGCCGTGTGGACGGCGGCCGAGTGCGCCCTCGGCGTGCTCCAGCTCGGCTGCTTCCCCCGGGGCGACTTCGACGTCCCCTTCCCGTACATCGGCAGGACGCTGGACAGCGAGGACGTCCGCTTCGGTGCGGTCGTGGACTTCGCGCCCACGGCCGCGACCTGGGTGGAGGCCTTCGCGATGTGCCTGATCGGCGGTCTGCTGCCGCACCGCGACCGCATGCTCGGCCCGCTGCTCGTCGAGGACTACGCGCCCGCGGTCCGCGACGGCCTGCCCCACTCGGACCTGACGTCCGTCTCCGAGCCCGCGGACCTGGCCGGGATGACGGCCCTCGGCTCGTACCTCTTCGTCGTGGAGACGGAGCGGTCGCCGTGGATCGCCCCCGGTCCCGTCCCGCTGCGCAAGCCGGACGCCGACGAGCGCGCGGCCGCCGCCCGGGGCCTGGACGCCGCGGCCGGGGCGGCACCCGGCGGGCTGAGCCCGGACCAGCGGCTGCTGCGGGTCCTGCTGGACGACGACCGGGCCGCCTTCGAGGAGGCGCTCGCCGCCCGCCTCGCCCTCCACCGCGACAGCACGCCCGCGACGGCCCGGCCCCGCACCCTGCTCCCGGTCGTCCCGATCGCCCTCGCCGCCCTCGCGGTCCAGGCGCACGGGTGGGAGCTGGGCATATCCTCCGGCTACCTCCCGGCGACGCTGGTCGGCGCGGGCTGATCGGTCCGACCGTCCACGGCGACCAGGTCGACGGCCCGGTCGGCACCGTACGGGCGGACGTCCCGGAAGACGGTGACGGAAGGCGTGGTCATGGGCTGCTCACTCTCGCTCTGGTTCCCGAGGTGGTCCGGCGCCGTGGACGGATACTGTCCGACAGGCAAAACGTCCTACCTTTCATTCAACCGCTGCTGATCCCGCCGTTGGCCGCCAGTGCCGCGCTGGTGCACGGAGCGCCCGCGCTGCCGATCTCGCAGCCGCGCAACCCGATCGGCGGCCGGCTGATGTCGGCCCCGATCGGCTTCGCCACCCTGGCCGTCACCGGCAGTACCACCTGGGGCGCGGCCGTGGCCGCCGGGCTCTCACTGGGCGCGATGATGCTCACCCACCTCTCGCACTCCCCGGCCGCGGCCACCGCCGTGATCGTGGTCCTGCAAGGCCCCGCACCCCGTGCCCTTCCTCCCGCTGCTCGTCCTGGCCACCGTGCTGCTGGTCGTCATCGGCCTGCTGCCCGGCCGGATCGGCAGGCACCCGGTGCGCTACCCGGTGTCCTGGTGACGGCCACGCCGAACTGACGGCCGCCGACCGCAGCCACGGCCGCGGCGGGCCCTCACGACCCCAGGTACCTCAGCACCGCCAGCACCCGGCGGTGGTCGTCCGGCGCCTGCGGCAGGTCGAGCTTGGTGAAGATGCTCGCGATCCGCTTGGCCACCGTGGCCTCGGTGACCACCAGCCGACGGGCGACGGCCGCGTTGGAACGGCCCTCCGCGATCAGCGCCAGCACCTCGCGCTCCTTGGGGCTCAGGCGCTGCAGCGGGTCGTGCCGGCGGGTCAGCAACTGGCGGACCACCTCCGGGTCCACCACCGTCCCGCCCCCGGCCACGTCGGTGAGGGCGGCGACGAACTCCCGCACCTCGCCGATCCGGTCCTTGAGCAGGTAGCCGGTGCCCGCGCCCCGGTCGCCGGCGGAGATCAGCTCCGCGGTGTACCCCTGCGAGACGTACTGACTGAGCACCAGGACGGGCAGCCGCGGATCCTCCTCGCGCAGCCGGCGGGCCGCGCGCAGTCCGTCGTCGGTGTTGTCCGGGGGCATCCGGACGTCGACGACCACCACGTCCGGCCGGTGCTCCCGGACCGCCTCGACCAGTGCCGGGGCGTCGCCGACGGCGGCCGCCACGGTGTGCCCGAACCGCTCCAGCAGGGAGACCAGGCCCTCCCGCAGGAGCACCGAGTCCTCCGCGACGACTAACCGAAGTGCCGGCACGGGATCTCCACTCGCAGGACGGTCGGCCCACCGGCCGGGGAACGCAGGCACAGGGTGCCGTCGATAACGGCGAGCCGGTCGCTGATGCCCAGCAGACCGGTTCCGGCGGCCGGGTCGGCGCCGCCGGCCCCGTCGTCCCGGATCTCCAGCACCAGCCCGTCCGCCGCCGCGCGGCCGTGCACCGAGGCGCGCCGGGCGCCGCTGTGCCGGACCACGTTCGCCAGCGCCTCGCAGACCACGAAGTAGGCGGCGGCCTCGACCGGGGCGGGCGGCCGTCCGGGCAGCGCGACGTCGACGTCCACCGGCACCGCCGAGCGGCCCGCGAGGTCCCGCACCGCCGGTTCCAGCCCCCGGTCGGTGAGGACCTGCGGATGGATGCCGTGGATCAGTTCGCGCAGTTCCCGCAGCGCCGTCTGCACCTCCTCCCGGGCCTCCCGGACCTGCCGGGCAGCGGCCGACTCCTCGGGCAGGTCGAGACCGGCCAGGCCGAGCTTGACGGAGAGCGAGACCAGCCGCTGCTGGGCGCCGTCGTGCAGGTCGCGCTCGATCCGTCGCCGTTCCACCTCGTACGCGTCCACCAGCCGGGCCCGCGAGGCCACCACTCGGGTCAGCTCGTTCTCGGCGGGCTCCAGCACGGCCCGGGCGGTCACCGCCCGTACCCCCGCCCAGGCCGCCAGCGGGTAGGCCGCCACCGGGAGCAGCACGAGTCCGGCGAGCGGTCCGAGCCAGGAGGCGGTGGGGTTCGCGGTGGGCTGGAACGGGGCGGCCAGCAGGAACAGCGGGGTGCCGAGGCCCACCGCGACCAGTCCGAGGTCGATCCACCAGAGCAGCAGCAGGGAGACCAGCCCGTAGCCGAGGTCGCGCCGGGCCGCCGGCCCCCGGAACAGTTCGCGGGCACGTCCACGCCGCCCCTCCGCCCCGCCCCGCGGCCCCGGACCCGACGGTACCGACCCTGACGGTACCGACCCCGGCACCACCCGCCCCGACCGCACCCGCCCGGACGGCCCCGCCCCGGGCAGCACCAGCCGCAGCCGCCACCGCTCGTACCCGGTCACCGCCCGCCCCGCCAGGGCCAGCGGCGGCAGCACGACCGCCACCGCCAGGGGCCCCAGGCCGCCCCACAGCAGCACCGCCAGCGCCGCCAGCCCGGCGGCCGTCGCCCCCACCACGGCTCCCGCGAGCAGGAAGCCCAGCGCGCGCCACGGCCACATGGAGCCGAGGAACGCCGACGGCCGCTGGGCCAGCGCCTCCAGGGTGTTGCGGACAGCGATCACCCTGCCGACCCTAGCCGCCGCCCACCGCCCGCCGCAGGGGTGCTGGCACTACCTCTGCTCTCGCCCCAACGCCCCTGCGCTCCCCCACCGTTGACGGGTTGCCTGGGACCATGACGAACTCGACCGACACGGTCCTCCTGCGGGCCGTGACCAAGCAGTACGGCACCGGCGACCGCGCCGTCACCGCACTGGACGACGTGACCGTCGCCTTTCCGCGCGGCAGCTTCACTGCGGTGATGGGCCCCTCCGGCTCCGGAAAGTCGACGCTGCTGCACTGCGCGGCCGGCCTGGACCGGGTCTCCGACGGCACCGTGGTGATCGACGGCACCGAACTCGGCGGCCTGGACGAGACCCGGCTGACCCTGCTGCGCCGCGAGCGCCTCGGCTTCGTCTTCCAGTCCTTCAACCTGGTCTCCGCGCTGACCGCCGAACAGAACGTGGCCCTGCCCCTGCGGCTGGCCGGGCGCCGCCCGGACCGGGCCGAACTCGCCACGGCACTCGCCGAGGTGGGGCTCGGCCACCGCGGCGGGCACCGGCCGAGCGAATTGTCCGGCGGCGAGCAGCAGCGCGTCGCGATCGCCCGGGCGCTGATCACCCGGCCCGCCGTGCTGTTCGCCGACGAGCCGACCGGCGCCCTGGACACCCGTACCTCGCGCGAGGTCCTCACCCTGCTGCGCGGCATCGTCGACCGCCACCGGCAGACCGTGATCATGGTGACCCACGACCCGACCGCCGCCGGCTACGCCGACCGCGTCCTGCTGCTCGCCGACGGACGGATCGTGGAAGAGCTGCACGGCCGCAGCGAGGCCGCGGTCATCGCCGGCCGGATGGCCGCCCTGGAGGCCCCGGCATGCTGAGCCTCGCCGCCGTCCGCGCCCGCTGGACGTCCCTCCTCGGCACCTTCGTCGCGCTCGGCCTGGGCGTGACGGTCCTGGCCATGACCGCCCTGGTGCTCACCTCGGCCGAACCGGAGGTGCCCCGACGCTACGCGGGCACCCGGGTCGTGGTGCAGAGCCCCGCCGTCGACCAGTCCGACGGCACCTTCACCCCGGGCCGGCCCTGGTCGCGGGCACGCACCCGGGAGCTGCTGCACGCCCTGGCCGCCGTCCCGGGCGTGGCCCAGGCCGTGCCGGACCGCGCCTTCTACGCCCAGCCGGTGATCGACGGAAGGCCGGTGGGCGCCCCGGGCCCGGAACCGCGCGGCCGCAACTGGTCCGGCACCGCGTTCGGGCCCGAGCGGCTCGTCGCGGGCGGCCCGCCGGCCGACGAGCACCAGGTGGTGCTGGACGCCTCGCTGGGCCTGGCACCCGGCTCGCCGGTCACCCTGCTCACCGCCGCCGGCCCGGCCCGCTACACCGTGTCCGGCCTCGTGTCAGGGACTGTCCCCGGAGCCGCCCCCGGGACCGTCGACCCGCCGTCCCTCTACCTGTCCGACCGCGCCGCCGAGGCGCTCGCCCCCGGGGTCCGGGTGATCGGCCTGGTCACCGCGCCGGGCGCCGACGTCCCGGCCGTCGCCGCGGCCGCGGCCTCCGCCGTGGGCGGCGACGGGACGGTGCTGCACGGCGCCGCGCTCACCGCTCTGGAGGACAGGAGCGCCGAGAAGACCCGCTGGATCGGCCTGCAGATCCTGACCGCGACGGCCGGGCTGACCGCCTTCGTCTCCGTCTTCGTGGTCGCCTCCACCTTCGCCTTCGCGATCGTCCAGCGGCGGCGCGAGTTCGGCCTGCTGCGCACCATCGGCGCCACCCCCCGTCAGATCGCGCGCACGGTGTACGCCGAGTCGCTCGGGGTGGGCGTCGCGGCCGGCGGTGCGGGCGTACTGCTCGGCGCGCTGCTGGCGCCCGCGCTGGGCGCGCTGATGGTCGAGGGCGGCCTGGAGCCGGCGGGATTCACCGTACGGTTCCGGGCGCTGCCGCTGCTCGGCTCCTTCGCGCTGGGCCTGGTGGTCGCGCTGCTCGGGGTCTGGTCAGCCTCCCGCCGGGCGGCCCGGACGGCCCCGCTGGAGGCGCTGCGCGAGGCCGCCGTCGAGCACCGGCCGATGACCCGCGGCCGGTGGATCGCCGGCGGGATCTCCACCGCCCTCGGGCTCGGGCTGGTGGTGGTCGCGGCCGGAAGCGAGTCCGACAGCATGATCAACAACGCCCTGTACGCGGCCATGGCGCTGATCGTCGGGCTCATGCTGTTCGCACCCGCCGTCCTCCCGCCGATCGTCCGCGCGGTCTGCCGGCCGCTGGCCGGGCTGCGCGGCGCCACCGCCGCGGTGGCCCGGGAGAGTGCGGTGACCGCCGTCCGGCGCACCGCCTCGACCGCCGCTCCGGTGCTGGTGACGGTGGGTTTCGCGGTGCTGATCGCCGGACTGTTCCAGCTGCGGGCCGGCGGCTACGCGCTGGAGGAGACCGTCCGGCAGCAGGCCACCTCGGTGGTCACCCCGCAGGGCACACCCGGGCTCTCCGACGCCGCCGTGGCCGCCGTACCGGGCGGTGCCTCGCTGCTGCCCACCCGGCTCTACGCCGGCGGCACCGACCACGTCGGCGCGGTGGGGATGAGCGAGGCCGCGTTCCGCGGGGCCCGCGCCCGGATGACCGTGACCTCCGGCTCCCTGGACGGCCTGACCGGCGAGAACACCATGGTGGTCAAGGCCGGCACGGCCGCCTGGCTGGGCTGGACCACCGGCCACCGCGTCCCGGTCACCTTCGAGGACGGCAGTACCGTGGACGTCACGGTCGTCGCCGAGATCACCGACGGCTCCGCCACCGCGAGCGTGCTGCTGACCACCCGCACCGTCCGGGCGCACGACCCCTCGGCGCTCACCTCGGTCGTCCACACCGCCGGCGCCACCTCGTCGGCCGTCCTCGCCCCGCTCGGCGCCCGGGCGCTGAGCAGCGCCGAGTACGCCTCCCGCACCACCTCCGAGGACGACGCCCTGGTCCGGATCTTCCTGGTCGTCCTGATCGGCACGTCGCTCGGCTGCAGCAGCCTGGCCGTCGCCAACACCCTGCTGATGGCCACCGCCCAGCGGGCCGGGGACTTCACGGTGCTGCGGCTGTCCGGCGCGACCCGCCGTCAGGTGCTGCGGATCGTGGCCGCCGAGTCGACCCTGGTGGTCGGGATCGGTGCCGCGCTCGGCCTGCTGATCGCGGTGGTCACCCTGGCGGGCGTCCGCTCCGGCCTCTCCGCCCGGCTCGGCACCCGGGTCGACCTCGCCCTGCCCTGGTCGACCATGGCCCTCACCACCGGCCTCTGCCTGCTCCTGGCCCTGCTCGCCGGCGTGCTGCCGGCCCGGGCGGCACTGCGCCGGCCCGGTGCCCGACCGGCCGACTGACGACCCACCACGCGGATCGGCTGCTCCCGGTCGTCCGTTCCGCCCAGCGGTTCGACCGGCAGCAGGACCGGATCGTCCTGCTCGGCGTCCCACCGGTCGTAGGTCGGATCCAGGAGGACCATCACCGGGACCAGCCACGACAGCCGTCAGCGGAACACGACCGGCGGCCGGTCCGGTCGGCCCGTCCCGCCCCGCGGGTTCGGGATCAACGCTCGGGCCGGGCCCGGTCCCCCTGCTCGGCCAGCGCCTTGATGCCTTCGAGGGTGGCCGTCATGCCGGTGCGCAGCTCGTTCAGCCGGAAGTCGACGATCTTCTCCTCCAGTTCCGGCTTGGCGTCGATGACCAGGCTGGCGCCACTGCGGCCCGGGCCGATCACCACCGACTGGCGCAGCCGGGTGCCGTCGCCCTCGGGGGTCAGCTCGAAGCGCCACCGGGCCAGTGCCCCGCCGAGGTCGGACACCGGCTCGCCGTAGCGGCCGTCCGCGTCCATCACCCCCCAGGCGAAGACCCGGCGGCCGTCGGGCCCGGCCGGTCCCGTTCCGCCGGCCGGCCCGGTCAGCTCCGTCACCTCGGAGACCGTTCGCCAGTCGGGCATGCCCGCGCGGGTGTTGTGCCCCTCGAAGCGGGCGCCCGGCGCGGGGCCGTCCGCTCCGTCCAGCCAGGCGACGCGGTGGAGTTCCGGACTGAGCCGGGCGGGCAGGCCGATGTCCGTCACCAGCTCCCACACCCGCTCCACCGGCGCCCCGACGAACACCTCGCACCGCGTACCCGGACCATCGGCGTACCGCATGCCCGTTCCCCCTCCCGTCGTACGTCACCGCTCCCGCACGTTTACGTGCGCATCGACATGAACGGCAACCTGAACATCGATGTGCACACCGGCGCGCACATCGCCTTGCACGGATGCGGGTCGACACCCGCCCGTGCCCCCGCCACGGCGTCCGGAACGCCGGCGAGGACAGCGGGCGGGTTGCCGCCCTGGGCCCTGGACCGATGATCGATCCCCCGGAACATCCAAGTCAATCCGCCGATTTACTGGGGTACCCCCAAGCGATACCTTGGGTCCCCGTGACCATCGACGACCTCCGCGTCTTCGCCGCGGTCTGCCGGGCCGGCTCGCTCAGCGCCGTCGCCCGCGACCTGAACCGCACCCAGTCCGCCGTCAGCCAGCACGTGAAGCGGCTCGAACGGGAGGTCGGCCTCGCCCTGATCGAGCGCCACCCGCGCGGGGTCGTCCCCACCAGGGCGGGGAGCCTGCTGCGCGCGGCGGTCGCCACCGGGCTCGGAAGCATCGACCACGCGCTGCACCGGATCGCCGAACTCGCGCGCGGCGAGGGCGGATCCGTACGGATCACCACCGGGGCCACCAGCATCCGGCACTTCATGTCCGCGGCCGTGGTGGACTTCCGGCGGCGCTTTCCCCAGGTCAGCCTGGAGTTCCAGACGGAGGTCTCCAGTCGCAGCTGCCTGGAGTCGCTCAACGCCGGCCGGGTCGACCTCGCCTGGATCACCCTCGGCGCCCCGGCCCGGGGCATCGACCAGCGGCCGGTGGTCGACCTGCCCTGGGTGCTCGCGGTCGCGGCGGGCGACCCGCTCGCCGGCCGGGCCCGGATCTCGCCCGCCGACCTCCAGGACGCCCGGCTGATCGGGCTGCCGCAGAACTCCGTCTCCCGCTCCCAGGTCGAGGCCTGGCTCGGCAAGTCGGGCGTCCGGCCGGTCTTCGACACCAGCGTCGCGGACTGGGACACCGCGATCCTGCTCGCCGAACTCGGCCTCGGCCACGCCGTCGTCCCCGCGCTCCCGCAGTGGCAGGGCCCCGGCCACCCCGGCCTGCGGCTGCTCCCGCTGCGCGACCTGCCCGCCCTCACCGCCGGCTGGGCCGTCCGGGACTGGGAGAACCTCGGCCCGCTCGCCCGCGCCTTCGCGGACACCGTCGCCGCCCACTGCGGTCGCGAAACCCCGCCGGCCGTCGTAGCGGGGAGGGACTGACCCGGCGACCGGCCGCCGCTACCCCTCGTCCTGCCGGGCGGTCCGGTCCCCTGCCGACAGGACGCCTCCGACCGGCATCCACACCCTGTCCCGGGAGGTCGCCGTCCGCAGCGGGGCGAAGTCTTCCGGCAGGACGTCCAGCAGGCTGCGCACGCGGTCCCCGCCCCGCACGGCGAGCGCCGCCTCGCAGCGCAACTGCCTCGGCAGCTCCGGGCGGTGGGTCAGCCCGTGCCACAGCGCCGGCCGCAGCCAGTGCCGTCCCTGCGGATCGGCATGGGCCCGCACCCACGCCCGACCCAACCGCTGGGCGAGGCCGAGCCCTTCCGCCCGTTCCTGCAGTCTCAGGAGCGTAGGTGTGTCGATCACCTTGACCTCGCCGGGGAGGTCCTCGTACCGGTCCATGGCTCCATGATGCCCGGTGCCGCCGTGCGGGGCGCCGTGCGAGTGCCGCACGAAACTCCGTGGCCGTAGAAGCTCAGCGACCGTAGAAGCCCAGTGGCCGCAGCGGCTCAGCGGCCGTAGAAGGAGTGGCCGCGCCCGATCTCCGCGAAACCCCGGCGGCCGTACCACGCGCGCGGCCAGTCCACCGCGTCCGCGAGCAGGAACAGCCGGGGGATGCCGGCTTCGGCCGCCAGCGCCAGGCCGGTCGCCAGCAGGGTGTCGCCGTGCCCCGCGCCGCGATGCCGCGAGCCGGTCACCAGGTCCTCCAACTGGGCGAGCCGGGCGGACGGTTCGAGGTAGAGGTCGCTCCAGGCCGCGACCTCGCCGGTCGGTGTCCGCACGGCCAGGAAGTGCACCCGCCCGGCGCCGCGCAGCCGGGCGGCGCGGCGGTCGGTGAGCTGCCGGGCGAGCTCCTCGTCCTCGATCCACTCCCGCTGCTGACGCAGTACCGCGTCCCGTACTTCGTCCAACTCCACGGGGTTCGCGGCCGGTTCGGGATGCGTGCAGCCGTCCGTCGAGCGGGTCAGGATCACCTCGCCCTGCCGCTCCCACCCCGCTGCCGCCAGCACCGGGGCTGCTCGCCCGCCCGACTCCTGGTCCAGCACGGTGACGCGGTACCGGTCGCGCGGCCCCAGCCACCGGGCGGCCAGCCCGGGCAGCGCCGCCGGGTCGGTTCCCGGCCCCTCGACGATCAGTTGATTGTGTTCCTCGGAGCGGTCGTAATCGGCGCTCCGGACGGCGAACACCCCGGGAAACTCCGGCAGTTCGAGGACCTCCTGCGCCTGGCGGCGGGCGAAGGCGGCACGGAAGGCGGTCACGCGGGCGCGGATATCCGACATTCCGTCATGATCGGCCCTCGACCGCCACCGGACAGCGGATTTCCCGCACCCGCCTCAGGAGGCCGCACCGGAGGACGAGCGGTCCAGGAAGCGCCGGATGCCGTCCCGGACGCCGTCGGTCGGCACGGTCGCCGCGAAGGCCGCCGCCTCCACCGCGAGCCCCTCGTCGATCGGCAGGTTGATGCCCCGGGTCACGGCCCGCAGGCAGGCGGCCACGGCGGTCGGCGCGTGCCGGACGATCCGCTCGGCCAAGTGGCGTGCCGTTTCCATCAGTTCTTCGGCCGGGACGACCGAGTTGACCAGGCCGATCTCGGCGGCGCGGGCGGCCGGGATCGGGTCGCCGGTGAGGATCAGCTCCAGGCCGCGCTTGCGGCCGACGTGCCGCGGCAGCCGCTGCGATCCGCCGAAGGGCGGCGGGAAGCCGAGCGAGATCTCGGGCTTGGCGAAGCTCGCGTGCGCGGCCGCGACGGCCAGCGGGGCCGCCTCGGTGATCTCGCAACCACCGCCGTGGGCCAGGCCGTTGACGGCCACGATGACCGGCTTGGGAAACTCCTCGATCCGCCGGGTGAGGGTGTGCCCGCGCCGGACGAACTCGCGCAGCGCCCGCTCGGGCCCGCCCGCGACGCTGGCCGCCAGGGACGGGATGTCGGCCCCCGCGCTGAACGCCCGCTCGCCGGCGCCGGTGAGGATCACGGCGCGGACGGTGTCGTCGGCGTCGATCCGGTCGAGTTCGGCGAGCAGCGTGTCGATCGTCGGGTAGTCGAGGGCGTTGAGCTTCTTCTCCCGGTCGATGGTGAGGGTGACGACGTGCCGGTCCCGCTCGCTGCGGATGGTCATGGGCGCGTGCTCCGTTCCTGGCCTCGCTGCTGGATGTGACGAGGCTAGGAACACCCGACCAGGACAATCCACTTATTGTCCTGGATACACTCGGGCCCACGCCCGTGCGCACCCGGGCACGCCCGTGCCTCCACTCCCGGGAACGGCAGGTGACCCGTGCGACCGCCCTCCTACAAGGCCATCGTCGACCAGTACGCGACCGCCATCCGCTCCGGCGCGCTCCCGGCCGGCGCACGGTTGCCGACCCACCGCGCCCTCGCCCGCGAACGGCGGATCGCCCTCGCCACCGCCACCCGGGTCTACGCCGAACTGGCCGCCGCCGGACTGGTGGTGGGCGAGCAGGGCCGCGGCACCTTCGTCCGGCTGCGCGCCGGCTACGACGGCCTCGAACCCTCCCGCGCCCTCCCGGTGCCCCGGGTGGCCGACCTCTCCTTCAACCAGCCGCTCACCCCCGGGCAGGGCGACCGGCTGCGGCAGGCCCTGCGCGCGCTCGCCTCCTCCGGCGACGCCGAAGCCCTGCTGCGCCAGCACCCGCCGGGCGGCCACCGGCACGACCGGGCCGCGGTGGCCACCCACCTGCTGGACCGCGGGATCGACGCCGCGCCCGGGAACGTCCTGCTCACCAGCGGGGCGCAGCAGGCCCTGGACTGCGTCCTGCGGACGCTCACCCGCCCCGGCGACGTCCTCGCCGTGGACGCCCTCGGCTACCCGGGCATCAAGCTGCTCGCCACCGCCCACGGGCTGGACCTGGCGCCCGTCCCGGTCACCGCCGCGGGCCCGGACCTCGACGCGCTCGACCGGCTCTGCCGCGCCCGGCCGGTGCGGGCGGTGTACACCCAGCCGACCGTCCACAACCCGCTCGGCTGGGTGCTCGGCCCGGAACAGCGCGAGCGCCTCGTCCGGCTCGCCGCCGACCACGGCTTCACCCTGATCGAG
The DNA here is from genome assembly GCF_053612025.1 of Kitasatospora sp. NPDC054768. Taxonomy (NCBI): domain Bacteria; kingdom Bacillati; phylum Actinomycetota; class Actinomycetes; order Kitasatosporales; family Streptomycetaceae; genus Kitasatospora; species Kitasatospora sp. NPDC054768. Next base: position 2,809 of record NZ_JBSHBN010000033.1, on the reverse strand, counting down.
GACGGCACCTACGCCTTCCTGGAGGCCGCGCCGCCGCCACCCCTGCACGCCCTCGCCCCCGAGCGCACCTGCTACCTGGCCGGCCTCTCCAAGAGCGTGGCACCGGGCCTGCGGTTCGGCTTCGCCGTCCTGCCCGGCCACCTGCTCCGGGCTGCCACCACCGCCCTGCGCACGGCGGCCTGGGGTGCCCCCGGCCTGATCACCGCCCTCGCCACCGGCTGGCTCGCCGACGGTACGGTCGCCCGCCTGGAGCGGGAACGCCGCGCGGACGCCGCCGCCCGCCAGGCCGTCGCCCGCACCGCCCTGGCCGGCCTGACCACCACCGCCCACCCCACCTCCTACATCCTCTGGCTCACCCTCGAACCCCATCAGCGCCCCGACCACGCGGCCGCCGCCCTGGCCGCCGAGGGCATCCTGGTCTCCACCGCCGACGCCTTCGCCACCACCCCCCACCACCCCAACGCCCTGCGCCTGGCCCTCGCCACACCCCCGCTCCCCGTCCTCCCCGCCGCCCTCAGCCGCCTCCGCACCACCCTCGACACCATCGCCCCCTGACCGACTCCCCCCGCCCATCCACCACGCCGCACCAGGAGCCGACGAGCCCGACGTCCCGCTCCCGCGTCTCCCTACTCCTCGCCCTCGACCGACCCGCGGGCGAAGCGGGCGCTCCAGTCGGCGAGCAGGCTCCGCAGCGCGTCCGGGGCGAGCACCCGGAACTCGGCGCCGAGCGAGCCCAGGGCCATGGCGGGCCAGTCGAGCGAGTCGGCGGTCATCCGCAGCCGGCAGCGGTCCGGGGTGACGGGTTCCACGGTGGCCCAGCGGCCGACCCTGGCCCGGACGTGCTCCGCCGGCGACTCGATCAGGGCCTCCACCAGGTGCGGCCTGGGTATGCCGTTGAGGCCCGCGCGGACGAACTCGGCCGCGTCGGCGGCCGGGAGGGTGCGCGGGGCGAAGCGGGCGCCGCTGCCGGAGGGGCCGGTGAGCCGGTCGAGGCGGAAGGTGCGCCAGTCGGCCCGGTCGAGGTCGTACGCGACCAGGTACCAGCGGCGGTTCAGGCAGACCAGCCGGTGCGGTTCGACGTGCCGTTGCGTGCCGCGCCCGTCGGCGGCCGTGTACGAGAACCGCACCCGCTCGTCGTCCCGGCAGGCGAGCGCCACCACCGTCAGGATGTCCGGGTCGACGCCCGCGCCCGTCCGCGTCCCCCAGTCCACCGGGACGGTCACCGCGCGCAGCGCCTCCACCCGCCGTCGCAGCCGGGCGGGCATCACCTGGACGACCTTCGCCAGCACCCGCACCGAGGCCTCGGCGACCCCCTCCACCGGGCTCTCGGCCGCCGCCTGCAGCCCGACCGCGAGGGCCACCGCCTCCTCGTCGTCGATCACCAGCGGCGGCAGCGCCGCACCCGCCGCCAGCTGGTAGCCGCCGTCGACGCCGCGCTGCGCCTCGACGGGGTAGCCGAGTTCGCGCAGCCGGTCGATGTCGCGGCGCAGGGTGCGGACGGAGACGCCGAGCCGGTCGGCCAGTTCGTCGCCCGGCCAGTACCGGTGGGTCTGGAGCAGGGAGAGCAGTCGAAGCGTCCGGGTGCTGGTGTTCGCCATGCGTCGATTCTCCCGGGATTCAGGACAGGAAGTGGCCGCAATGGTCCGTAACGTTGTTCTTGTCCGAGGGAGCAGGACCCGAACGAAAGGCCTTGACGATGACCACGACCTCCGCCGCCCAGAACCTGACCGGCGAGCGCGCCGACCTCCTGGAGGCCCTGGAGAAGCAGCGGCACTTCCTGCGCTTCACCACCCGCGACCTCACCGACGAGCAGGCCGGCCTGCGGACCTGTGCGAGCGAGCTCTGTCTGGGCGGCCTGATCAAGCACGTGACCAACGTCGAGCGGATCTGGGCGGAGTTCATCGTGCAGGGCCCGTCCGCGATGCCCGACTTCACCAGCTGGACGGAGGAGGACGTCGCCCGCCGCGCGGACGAGTTCCGGATGCTGCCCGGTGAGACGCTGGCCGGCGTCCTCGCGGACTACGCCGAGGTGGCCGGCCGCACCGACGAGCTGGTGGCGGTCCTCCCCGACCTGGACGCCACCCAGCCGCTGCCGAAGGCCCCCTGGTTCGAGGGGGACGCCCGGTGGTCGGCCCGCCGGGTGCTGCTGCACGTCGCCAACGAGACCGCCCAGCACGCCGGTCACGCCGACATCATCCGGGAGTCGTTGGACGGCGCGAAGAGCATGGGCTGAGCCCGGCCCGCGGCACGGCGGCGGGGCCCTCGGCGACATCCGAACCCGATGGGCCCCCGCCGCCGTCCTCAGGCCCGCCCGACGAAGGTGAACCCGGCCCCGTCGACCACGCCGCGGACCAGGGCCTCGTCCAGCGGCTGCGCGGAGGCCACGGTGACCCGGCCGCTCGGCGCGTCGGCACTGACGTCGGTGACGCCGGGCAGGACGGCGAGCCCGGCGCTGACCGTCTTCTCGCAGTGGCCGCAGCTCATGCCGTCGACGGCGAATACGGCGGTGGTGGACATGACGGCGCCTCCGATGGCGTTCCGGACGGGACGGGCTCGACCCGGGCGGATCGAACCCGACGCGTCGACTCCGACGAACCGACCCGGACGGGTCGACCCGCCCGCCCTACGACACCCGATTCCGACGGCGCCGCCCAGGGACACGCCGCCCGGGTGACACCATCGAGCGGTTCCGGGAACCGCCCGGGCGTCCCGTCCGACTGGGCCCGTGCCGTGGCGCGCGCCACGTCCTGAACCGCCGCCGCGCCCCGTCCCGTTCCTCCAGGTACCACCCTTTCGCACGACCGGGCGA
>NZ_JBSHBN010000032.1:0-64861 GCF_053612025.1 Kitasatospora sp. NPDC054768 | reverse complement strand
GGGTGGCGGGTCGCGGGACGCGGGACGCGGGACGCGGGACGCGGGACGCGGGACGCGGGACGCGGGACGCGGGACGCGGGACGCGGGTCGGGATGCGGGATCGAAGCGCGGGCCGGAGATCCGGCCGGGGGAAGTCGCCCGGAACACCGGCCGGAGGGGCCGGTCGAAGGGACCGGCCGGAGAGCCGGTCGAGCCCTTCCGGGTGCGCCCCGCCGCCTCCACGGTGTACAGAGGAGGAGTGCCCCTCCGGCAGCGTCCCGATGCGCCGCACCGCTCGAACGCGACGCATCCCCCCGACCGCCGCCGCGCCTGGCTGCCCGACCGCCGGGTGCTGACGGCGCTGACCCTCGCGCTGATCGTGCTGATCACCGTGGTCGACATCCTCTCCCCGCCGGACATCCACCTCGGCCCGCTGCTGATCGTCGCCCCCGCCCTCACCGCCTCCTTCGCCGGCCCCCGGGCCACCGCCGCGGTCGCCGCGCTCGCGTTCGCCGCGCTGACCGTCATCGGCGCCGTCCGCGACAGCCTGACCAGCGCGAACATCGAGACCCAGCTGAGCGCGCAGCTGATCGTCTCGGTGCTGATCGTCGGCCTGCGGGTGCTGCGCGAGCGGCACGAGCGCGAGCTGGCCCGGGTGCGCTCGGTGTCCGAGGCCGCCCAGCGGGTGCTGCTGCGCCCGCTGCCGGAACGGATCGGACCACTGCACCTGGCCTCCGTCTACCTGGCCGCCGAGGCCGAGGCGCAGGTCGGCGGCGACCTGTACGCGGCCGCCCGCACCGCCACCGGCACCCGGCTGCTGGTCGGCGACGTCCGCGGCAAGGGACTGTCCTCGCTCGGCGACGCGGCCCTGCTGCTCGGCGCCTTCCGCGCCGCCGCCCACCTGCACGCCGAACTGCCCGACCTGGCGGCCTACCTGGACGGCAGCGTCAGCTGGGACCTCGCCCAGCTCGCCGAACAGTCCCGACGGGACCGCCGCGACCGGCGTGAGCGACGCGAGCGGCAGGGCCTGCAAGCGTTGTCCGCCCTGCCCCTCCCCTCGCCCGAGGAGCCCCCCGAGGAGAGCGGCGAAGCCGGAGAATCCTTCATCACCGCCGTCCTGCTCGACATCCCCGACGACGGTTCCCCGGTCCGCCTGATCGACTGCGGCCACCCGCCCCCACTGCTGCTGCGCGCCGGCGGCATCACCACCCTCGCCGCGCACCACCCCTCCCCGCCGCTGGGCCTCGGCGAACTCGCGCCGGCGCGGTACGAGGCGGAGACCTTCCCGTTCCGGCCCGGCGACCGGCTGCTCATCTACACCGACGGCGTGATCGAGGCCCGCGATGCCCAGCGACGTTTCTACCCGCTCACCGAACGTGTCACCGCCTGGCGCTCCGAGCGCCCCACCGCCCTGCTCCAGAGCCTGCGCCGCGATCTGCTCGCGCACGTCGGCGGCAGGCTGGACGACGACGCGGCCATGGTGGTGGTCGAGCGGCTGCCGTGAGGGCGGGCGACCGGCAACGACAAGTAACGGATGACGGGTAACAGGTGACAGATTTCGAAATCTGTCACCTGTTACCCGTCATCTGAAAGCTGTTCCCTGAAAGCTGTTACCTGAAATCCGTCGGCTGTCGGCTGTCGATCGGACCCTGCGCTACGGCTTGTACGGCAGCTGCGGCACGTCGAAGCAGTTCGTGGTCATCGACGGCACCTGGGTGACCCAGCCGCCCTGCCCGCCCTGGGCCGAGTCCTGCCAACGGGCGGCGTTCAGGCACGCCCGGGTCGACCCGGTGGGAGGCGGCTGCGGGACGAAGGAGGCGGGCAGGATCAAGCCGTGCGCGTCGTAGGGCTCGGCGCGGTTCATGAACGCCTCGACGCAGGAGCGCGTCGGCGCGACGCCGCAGGAGTCCAGCGCGTCGAACAGCAGCTGCGAGCCCGCCCAGCCCTCCAGCTCCCAGGCGGACAGCAGGGCGGCCCGGTCCGGGTGGTAGCGGGCCATTGCGGTCCGGAAGTCGTGGACCGCCGGGTACTGCTCGTCCTCGTAGTTCAGGCTCGACGAGGTCGCCCACAGCGCGTTGCGGCAGTCCGGCGACGAGGCGTAGTCGGTGCGCACTGACTCCAACCAGTTCTGCACGTTGGTGACCTTCGCCGCCACCGTCACCCCGGCCTCGTCCAGCGCCCGGCACAGCGCCGCGTTGCCCCGGGAGTCCATCGCGTCGAACAGCAGCTGCGAGCCGTCGGCGTGCACCGCCGCGGCCACCGCCTGGAAGTTCGGCAGCGCGAAGTCCACCGTCTGGAGCAGCACCCGGTACCCCTCGGCCTCCAGCCCCGCCTTCAGCTGTCCGGCGTAACGGGTCGAGTCGGCCTTGGTTGTAGGCGACCACGGCGGCGCTGGTCGCGCCCAGTCGCTGCTTGAGGAACCGGAAGACCTCGGTGCTCTGGTAGAGCGTGCCGTTCCAGCCGACCGACCGCCCGTCGCGCGGGGCGGCGCTGCCGTAGATCCCGTAGAGGTACGGCCGGCGGTCGTACTCCGTGCCGATCGGCTGGCCGCCGACGTCCGGCACCGCCTTGCCGCTCACGTACGGGGCGCCCGCGTAGTCGAGGACGCTGCCGCTGACGAAGGCGAAGTCGTGTTCCCGGTCGGTCGGACGAGGCCCGGTTTCCGCGCCGGTGACCGGCTGCCCAGTATCCGACAGGAAGCAAGGCAACCAGCCCTGTCGAATTACTTTCTCATGACTTTCGGATGACCTTTCCCTTCCAAACCGGTCGTTACCATGGCCGCACCCATGTCGATCGGGATCGACATAGCCGGGTAGGGGGACCTGACCGTGAACCACATCCACGTCCAGACACATGCGTTGCGACAGTCGGCGCACGGCCTCACGGAGGCCGCCAAGACTTTCGGCCCCGTCGGGCACTGGCTCGACAACAGCCACGCGGCCGCCGACGCGATGTCGGCCTGGGACTCCGGTCCGGCGCTGAAGGACTGCGCCGACGCCTGGCAGGCCCACGTGAAGTCGGTCGTCGATCAACTCCATCTGTACTCCTCACAGTTGCACGAGTCGGCGCGGTCCTACGACCAGGCCGACCAGGAGTACGCCCGCCGGCTCGACGCCGCACTCGGTGACCTCGGGGGCACGGAACCGGGGCAGCAGCCGTGACGATGACCATCGCGGCGCTCAAGGCCGCCAACAGCATCGACGTCGATGCCGCCGCCGGCTCCTGGCTCGCCCTGTCCAAGCAGGCATGGCAGGCCGTCAATGACATCCATGCCAACGGCGTCGACCCGCTCAAGGAGAACTGGAAGGACAAGGTCGGCGAGGCCGCCGGCCGCAAGCTCCAGGAACAGGCCCAGATCCTGGAGGCCGGCGCGGACATCATGCGCGGCGTCGTCATGATCCTCGACGGGCTGAGCGCCGGCATCACCCGGGCCAAGCTCACCCTGAACTCCGCCCTGGACATGGCCCGGCAGTACGGCCTCACCGTCGACGAGACCGCCGCCGCCGTCCACGGCAGCGGCGGCGCGGCGGCCTCGAACGACAACGCCGTCCAGGAGGTGAACGCGATGCTCCAGGAGGCGCTGCGCGAGGCCGCCCAGGCCGACAAGCTGGCCTCCGCCGAACTGCGCAAGCTCGCCGCCGCGACCTGCGAGACCGACCCGCGCAAGGCGCTGGACCAGCTCCAGCGCGAAGCCTCGCAGACCGAACTGTCCATGTACACCGGGGGCATCCCCAGCGGGCAGGACCCCCGGCTGGTCGCCGACTGGTGGAAGGCACTGACCGACAACCAGCACAAGGAGCTGATGCTCTCCGACCCCGTGACCCTCGCCAACCTCCCGGGCATCCCCGACGACGTGAAGGTGGGCCTGCGCGGCGGGCCCAACGCCAAGTACGACCGGGTGAAGACGGTGCAGTGGGCGCTGGAGCACTGGAACGACACCACCATCGACGTCTTCGACGACAACTGCACCAACTTCGCCTCCGAGGCACTGCGCCAGGGCGGCGTGCACGCCAAATGGGACCAGTGGTGGGGCTGGCGCGGAGACGACACCTGGGGACGCAGCGACGACGCGGGCGGCGACTGGCTCGACCAGCGGCTCGACTATTCGAAGAGCTGGGCCGGGGCGCAGAACATGCACGACTTCATGCTGCGCCACGGCGGTCAGGAGGTCCCGCCGGGCGAAGTGAAGCCCGGGGACATCGTCTACTACGAGGAGGACTCCGACCAGGACTCCCAGGACAAGAAGGGCGTCGTCCACCACACCGCGGTGGTGACGGCGGTGACCCCGGACGGGGACATCCGCTACACCCAGCACAGCGGCGGCCAGCAGAACGCGAGCATGGGCGGCCGGATCGACAGCTTCCAGGAGCAGCGCGGGCACCAGAAGCTGCACTTCGTCCGCGTGAATCCGGACTGGTACTAGGCATATGAGTGAAGAACAGCGCTCCCCGCGGTGGCTCCGGGCGGGCGGCCCGCTGCTGCTCGCCTGCCTCGGGTGGGCGTGCGGTGTGCCGACGCTCGTCGCGGACGGCGACATCCACGGGCTCGTGAGCCGCTGCCAGGACAGCCCCGGCGCCCCGGCCCCCGTACTGCCGCTCGCCTGGGCGGGGTTGGGGCTGGCCGTCGTCTCGGTGTGCTGGGGCGGCTGGCAGCTCGTCGCCGCCATCCGCCGCAGGACGTTCCGGATCGGCCCGGGGCACGCCCTGCTGTGCATACTGCTGCCGCTGGCGGCGATCGGGGTGCCGTTCCAGTACGCCCTGGTGCAGACCGCCGTGCACGACACCGGGGCTCAGCGCAGCAGCTGCTTCGGGCAGGGCCCGCTCACGGACGCGGTCGATCCGGCCGCGGTGCCCCGGACACGGCTCCCGGCCTGATCGCCGCCGGGCGACCCGGCGCACGAACCCGAGCCCGAGACCGAGACCGAGATCGAGGCTGAGAGCGAAGCCGCCGAGGGCGGCGGGCACGACCGCCGTCGTGCCGAGGACGCGCGGGTGGTAGAGGTCGAACACGCCGAGGCTCCTCCCCGGGGGCCCGGACGGTCCCCGCTCGTGGTGCCTCAACGATGACCCCGGCCGGCCCTCCCCCGCATGTACCGAACGGCACATCCTGAGCAGCGGCGCCCCCGTACACCCCTGCCGATCGGCCCAGCTCCCCGGGTCCCGGCCCCCTCGGCTCCAGCCGCCCTCGACGGGGCCTACGGCTGGTGCACGTAAGGGGTCGTCGTGCTCACCCAGGCGAAGCCGAGGCGCTGGAGGATGGGCCGGCTCTGGTCGCTCGCGTCGACCTGGAGGTACTGGTAGCCGAGTTCGGCCGCGAGCCGGGCCCGGTGGGCGATGAGGGCCCGGTAGATGCCCCGGCCGCGCCAGTCCGGTGCGGTGCCGCCGCCCCAGAGGCCGGCGAACCCGGTGCCCGGGACCAGCTCCATCCGGGCGCCGCTGACCGGGCGGTCGCCGGCCATCGCGACGACCATGCTGACCGTCGAGGTGCCGTGCCGCAGGTGGTCGAGCAACCGCGCGCGCAGCCCGGGGTGCTCGGAGCCGAAGGCCTGTTCGTGGGCCTCCATCAGCAGGTCCACCCCCGCCGGGTCGGTCACCGGGAGCAGCCGGACCCCCTCGGGAAGGGCGGCGTCGGTGGGCAGGTCCGCGATCCGGGCGAGCATCAGCGCCTCGTCCGGCTCCGGGGTGAAGCCGGCCGCCAGCAGCCTGGCGCCGAGGTCGGCGGGGCGGTCGTGGGAGTAGGCCTTCCACTCGAACTCCAGGCCCATCCCGGCGAAGTGGCGCACCTGCGCGGCGATCGCCGCGTCCGCGCCGGCCTCGTCCAGGCCGGACCAGACCACGCCGTTCCAGCTGTGCTCCGGGCCCACCTGCCGGATCACCGCACCGTCGCGTTCGACGCGACAGCCGGGGTCGGGCGGCGCGTTGCGCCGGAGCCGGTCGTCGAACAGGGCGAGCACCTCGTCATGATCCATCCGCTCACTCCAGCACGGCCCGGGAGCGCGCGCCATCGAGTTTCCGTGCCGCCGACCGCGGGCGACGGTCCCCGGCGGCGGCAGCGCCCGCGGCGGTCGCACCCGCGGGGGACGCACCCGCGGGGGACGCACCCGCGGCGGTCGCACCCGCGGCGGTCGCACCCGCGGCGGTCGCGCCCGCGGGGGACGCATCCGAGGGGGAAGCATCCGCGCCCGGCGTCCGCTCCGCCGCCCCGATCCGGCCGGACCGGATCGCCTCGCCCGGCGCCCGAGCACCCATGATGGCGTCCAACAGGCCCCGGGCCCGGTCGAGTTCGTCCATCTGCCGGGTGATCCTGGCGCGCTCCCGGGCCAGGCCGGCGAGCAACTCGGGGCAGGTCGGGCCGGGCGGTCGCTGCCCGGGAAGCGGCAGGCCGTGGAGGATCTCGGCGATCACGGTGCTGTTGAGCCCGGCCGCGAGGAGGGTGCGGATGCCCCGGACGGTGTCCACGTCCCGCTCGTCGTACTCGCGGTAGCCGCTGGGGCGGCGCTCGGGGGTGAGCAGCCCCTGTTCCTCGTAGTAGCGCAGGGCGCGCGGGGTGACGCCGGCGCGCCGGGCGAGTTCTCCGATCCGCATCGCGGACACCTCCTCGGCGGAGCGTCCGCGCCGTCCGCCGCGACGTTCCACCGTGCCTCTGCGCCTTGACTCTGCCGTCGGCGTGAAGCTCTAGCGTAGCCGCCGTGACGAACGAACGATCTTCCTCAACCACCCCTGCCCGACCCGCCGTTGCCGTGCTGGGACTGGGCCCGATGGGCCGGGCGCTCGCCGGGGCGCTGCGGGCCGCCGGACATCCGGTCACCGTGTGGAACCGCACGCCGGGCCGGGACGCCGAGCCGCTCGCCCTCGGCGCGCGGTCGGCCGCGAGCGCCGCCGAGGCGGTGGCGGACGCCCCGCTCGCGCTGCTCTGCGTCCGCGACCAGCCGGCCGCCCGGAGCGTGCTGGAGGCGGCCGGAACGGCGCTGCGCGGCCGGACCGTCGTCAACGCCACCTCGGTCTCCCCGGACGACGCGCGGGCGAACGCCGCCGACGCCGAGGCCCGGGGCTTCCGCCTCCTGGACGCCGCGGTCCTCACCCCCACCCCGACCGTCGGCCGCCCGGAGGGCACCGTCCTGCTGAGCGGCGACGCCGAGGCCTTCGCCGCCCACGAGGCCGCACTGCGGGCGCTGGGCGGCACCGTACGCCACGTGGGCGCGGACCCGGGGCGGGCGAGCGCCTTCGACGCCGCCCTGCTCGACCTGTTCTGGACCACCGTGCACGGCTACCTGCACGCCCTGGCGCTGGCCCGCGCCGAGGGCATCGGCGGAGCCGAACTCGCCCCGTACGCCCATGGCCTGCCGCGCCTGCTGCCGCCGCTGATCGACGGCTACGCGCAGCGCGCGGACGAGCGCAGGCATCCGGGCGACCGCAGCAGTCTCGCCTCCGCCGAGGCCGGTCTGGCGCACGTCGCGCACACCGCCCGGGCGCGTGGCCTGGACACGTCCGTGCTGGACGCGGCGCTCGCCCTCACCCGGACGGCGGTCGGCGCCGGGCACGGGGCGGACGGAGTGTCCGTCCTGGTCGAGCTGCTCGCCGGGAGCCGGGCGCCCGGCGGCGGCCCTACTGCGCCAGGTACCCGCCGTCCACCGGCAGCACGACCCCGGTGACGAAGGACGCGTCGTCGGAGGCGAGGAAGAGGACGGCCGCCGCGACCTCGGCCGGGTCCCCGAGCCGCCCCATCGGGTGCCGCTTCTCGATCGCCGCGAGGTACTCCGGGCCACCGGGCTCGTCGTACAGCCGGGCGACGCGCGCGGTGGTGATGGTGCCGGGGGCGACGGCGTTGACCCGGATGCCGCGGTCGGCCCATTCCACGGCGAGGTGTTTGGTGAGGCCGGAGGCGACGAACTTGGCGGGCCCGTACACCGCCTGGCCTCGCTGACCGGCCTCGCCGGAGATGGAGGACAGGCAGACGATCGAGCCGCCGGGCCGGTCCTGGGCGGTCATCGCCTCGATCGCGTACTTGCAGGTGAGGAACATGCCGCGACCGTCCACCGCCATCACGTGGTCCCAGTCCTCGGCGGTGGCCTCGGTGATCTCCATCAGGGGGATGATCCCGGCGTTGGCCACCAGGACGTCCAGTCGCCCGTGCCGCTCGACGGCGGCGGCCACCATCCGGCGGGCGTCCTCGTCCCGGGCCACGTCGCCGACCACCGTGCTGACGGCGCCGGGGAATCGTTCGGCCAGCCGGTCCAGCCCGGCCGCGTCCACATCGGTGGCGACCACCGACGCGCCCTCCCGGGCGAAGCGTTCGGCGACCGCCCTCCCGATGCCGTTGGCCGCACCCGTCACCACACAGGAGCGGCCGGCCAGCCGCCCGCCCGCCGGGCTCTCCGCGTTCACAGTCACCATGGCGGGACTCTACCCAGCCGACGGGCGGGCGCCGGGGCTCTTCGGCCGGTACGCCGGATCCGGACGGTCGGCGGCGCAAAAGCGGTCCCAGAGCGGCCCCAAAGCGGCCCCAAAGCGGCCCCGGAACGGCCCCGGAACGGCCCCGGAGCGGCCACAGGACGACGCGAAGCGGCGCGAAGGGAGCATGAAGGGACCGCGAAAGGACCGCGAAGAGGCCCCAGAGCGACACGGAGGGAGCACGAGGACGAGGCCGGCGGAGAACCGGAACGGCGGCGGCCGGGACCGTCGGTACGGTCCCGGCCGCCAAGCCGGCTCGACTGCGGGACCTACACCCGCGCGTCGGTGGCCAGGGCCTGCGCCACCGGCAGGTTGGGCTGCGGGTGGGTCAGCAGGTGCACGCCCGCCGCCAGCGCGCCGCCGACCAGCGGAGCGAGCAGGAACAGCCACAGCTGCGACAGCGCCCCGCCGCCCGCGAACAGCGCCGGGCCGAGGCTGCGCGCCGGGTTGACCGAGGTGCCGGTGAGCGGGATGCCGACCAGGTGGACGACCACCAGCGCGACGCCGATCGGCAGCCCGTCGAAGCCGACCGCGGCCAGCCGGTGGGTGACCGCCAGGACGACGTAGACCAGCAGGAAGGTGAGGACGACCTCGGTCAGGAACGCGCCGCCGGCGTTGATGTGCACCTGGGAGCGGTCGCCCCAGCCGTTGGTGCCGAGCTTGCCGTGGGTCTCCAGCCCCGGTATCTGCTTCGCCAGCAGCAGGACGAGCGCCGCGCCCGCGATGCCGCCGAGCACCTGCGCCACCCAGTACGACACCGCCGTGCGGCCGTCGATCCGGCGCGCCAGCAGGAAACCGAGCGTCACCGCCGGGTTGACGTGGCAGCCGGAGATCGGGCCGAGCGCGTACGCGAGCGCCAGCAGCACGAAGCCGAAGGCGAACGCGATGCCCACCGGACCGATCGCCTCCCCCGCGAGCACCGCCGCACCCACCGCCAGCAACACCAGCAGCAGGGTCCCGACGAACTCGCCGATCACCGCCCGCCTGTCCGTTCCGCCCATGCGCCTGGTCCTCCTGACCGTCAGGGCAGGCGGTCCGGTGCCGCCCACGTCCGGCCAACCCTGGTCGACCGTTCGGGGGACCGCATGTCGGCCGGACGGCTCAGCGCCGTGTTCACGGCGCGTCCGCCTGCCGAATTACTCCGAACGGATGAAACCGTACGAAAATGGCGAGCTCAATGCAAAACGGAGGTAAAACGGGCAGACGGGTACAGGACGGGCGATGAACGGCTATCGGACCGTCAGCACGATCTTTCCGCGCAGGTGCCCGGCCTCGCTGACCCGCTGTGCCTCGGCCGCCTCCGCCAGCGGGAACACCCGGTGCAGCGGCAGCCGCAGGGTGCCCGCCTCGTGCAGGGCGAGCGCGGCCGCGAACGCGCGCCGGTGGTGGGACTCCACGCCCTCGACGCCGCCGTTGAACCGGACGCCGTGCTCCTGCGCCCCCACGACGTCGGCGATCGTCAGCACCCGGTCCGCGCTGCCCGTCAGCTCGATCGACAGCGGCAGCACCCCGCCCCGCCCGGCCGCGTCCAGCGCCCGGTCCACCCCGCCCGGCGCGGCGGCCCGCACCCGCTCGGCCAGGCCCTCGCCGTACGCCACCGGGATCGCGCCGAGCTCGCGCAGGTGGTCGTGGTTCGCCTCGCTCGCGGTGCCGACCACGGTGATCCCGCGCGCCCGGGCGAACTGGAGCAGCACGGTGCCGACCCCGCCGGCCGCGCCGTGCACCAGCAGCGTCTCGCCCGACCGCACGCCCAGCAGGTCGAGGACCCGCTCGGAGGTCTCGGCCGCCGTCGGGATCGCGGCGGCCTCCTCCCAGCCCAGCCCCGCGGGCTTGTGGGCCAGCACCGCCGCGTCCACCAGCGCGTGCTCCGCGTACGCGCCGCCCATCATGCTGCCGAACGCCTCGTCGCCGGGCGCGAAGCCGCTCACCCCGGCGCCGACGGCCTCGACCACGCCGGACACCTCGACACCGGGCACATAGGGGAAGACGACCGGGAAGAGCCCGGCCAGCTCGCCGGTGCGCAGCCTGCGGTCCACCGGGTTGACGCCCACGGCGCGGACCGCGACCCGCACCTGGCCGGGCCCGGGCGCGGGCAGCTCGATGTCGATCGGGCGCAGCACGTCCGCGCCGCCGAACTCGGAGAAGGCGATCGCCTTGGTCATGGAAGGTCCTTAGGTTTCAGTGGAGTTGCCGACGGCTTCGCCGACGGAGCCAGTCGGTGGCGTTGCCGGCGGCTTCGCCGACGGAGTCGTCGGCGGAGCCGGCCTGTGGAGCCGGCCTGTGGAGCCGGCCTGTGGAGCCGGTCGCTTCCGACGACTTCCATCCTGTGCCCGGAACGGCGCGGGCCCGCCCGGCCCTTCGGACGGTTCGACCTGTCCGAACGGCCAGGCCACGACGGCGGCACCCGAACTAGGCTGGACCGCATGGACGACATGAACGGCGCGGCGGATACCGCCGGCACGGACGAGCCCTGGCGGCGGCACTGGGGCCGCCCCGAGGACGCGCTGGCCCGGGCCGTCGAGGTGCTGCGCGCTCCCCGGCCGGACATCCTCCCCCGCCTGTCCGAGGTGCTCGACACCCTCGTCCCGCACACCGCGCTCGCGCAGCTCAGCGGCGTCTGCACGTTCAACCCCACGCACGGCTACGGCCCGCCCGAGCTCACCGCGGCCATCAGTACGCGGGACCTGTCCCGGCTGGCCGAACGCGCGGCCGCGACCACCTCGGCCGGCCGGCCCTGGCAGGGCGAGGCCGAACTCGCCGGACGGACCCGGCCGGTGGTGGTCGTGGCCACCACGCCGGCCGACGACAGCGGCGCCGCGCTGGTCCTCGTCCGGGCGGGCACCGGACCCGTCGCACCCGGGGCACTCGCCGTCCTGCAACAGCTGTGGGAACTGGTGGTCGCCCACTCCGACCACCGCGCCACCGACGCCGCCCCCACCCAGACGGCCGCCTCCCGTGCCTCCGCCAACGCCCGGGCCCGCGCCATCGCCGAGTTCACCGGCACCCACAGCGCCGCGCTCACCGCGATCCTGGCGCCGCTGCGCGCACCCGGCCTGGACGACGCCACGGCCCGCCGCACCGCCACCGAGCTGGCCGTCACCGCCCTGCTCGACCTGCGCCAGGGCGCCGAACTCGACCGCACGCTCAGCGAGCAGCCCGCCGACGCCGCCTTCGCCCGCCTGGTGCGCGAGCTGCGCCCACTGCTGCGCCACACCCGGGTCCACCTCGACGCCGCGCCCCCGGCGGAGGCCGGCCGCTCCATCCCGGCGGACGCCGCGCACACCGCCCGCGACGCCGTCCGGGTGGCCGTGCTGCTGATGCTGGAACAGGAGAAGCCGACCCGGCTGCACGTCAGCTGGCAGCTCACGGCCGACGGCCTGCTGCGCGCCGTGGTGCGCGGCGACGGCCTCGGCGCCCTGACCGCCGACGCCCTCACCGTCCACCGCACCGCCGACCGCATCACCGCCCTCGGCGGACACCACGGCGTCGAGGCGGTCCCCGGCTGGGGCACCACGGTGACCGTCGACCTCCCGCTGGCCCTGCCCGAACCCGCCCTCGTCACCGACCCGCTGGACGGCCTCCAGCCGCGCGAACGGGAGGTCCTCGACCAGTTGGCGCGCGGCCGCCGCAACCGGGACATCGCGGCGACGCTGCGGATCAGCGAGTCGACGGTGAAGTTCCACGTCGCCAACATCCTCGCCAAGCTCGACGTGTCCTCGCGCGGCGAGGCCGCCGCCCTGGCCCACCGCGCCGGACTGCCGCGCGGGCCGGTCGGGCTGCACGCGGCGTCCTGAACTCCCTCCCCCCGAAAGAAGACCCTCGTGACCGACCCCACCACCTGGGACCCGGCCGTCCCCGGCATCCTGCGCCTGCCCTCCGGTCGCCTCCTGCGCGGCCGCGGCCTCAGCCGCCCCCTGCCGCCCGGCCCCCGACCGGACTTCGGCCTCTACCTGTTGGGCCGCCCGCCGCACGTCGACTGGCCGAGCCGCTGGGTGCGCTGGCCCGACTTCCGCCTCCCCGCCGACCGCGCGGACGCCGCCGACGCCTTCCGCGAGGCCTGGGAGCGCGCCGCCACCGAACGCGTCGAACTCGCCTGCGCCGGCGGGCGAGGACGCACGGGCACCGCCCTCGCCTGCATCGCCGTCCTGGACGGCGTCCCGGCCGCCGAGGCCGTGCCGTACGTGCGGGAGCACTACAGCCGGCACGCCGTCGAAACGCCGTGGCAGCGCAAGTTCGTGGAGCGGCTAGCCTAGGCGGGGTGGGTAGCGCTCCAGAGATCTCGGTGGCCAATGAGGTCACCGGAACGGTCAACGGTGACGTGATCCAGGCCGGAACGGTCAACCTGACCAAGGCCGTTGAGCCAGAGGTCACCGCCGGGTCCATGGCCGCCGCCCGCGCCGCGTACGCCCGGCGGGTGCGGGAGACGTACGGGCGGCTCGACCTGGAGGTGCTCACCCCGCTCTCCGAGCAGGGCGAGCACCCGGCGGTCGAGCTGCGGGAGGTGTTCGTCACCCCGCAGGTGCGGGAGAACCCGCCACCGGTGGAGCTGCCACGCGAGCTGGTCCACCGACTGCTCACGAGTGGCGAGTTCACGGCGGAGGAACTGCCGGGCAACCTCGGGCAATCTGCCCTCGAACGGCTGCGCAACGAGTACCTGAACCGGCCGACGGAGGACGTGCTCTCCGTCCTCGCCGGGCCGCGCGGCGAACGGGTGGTCCTGCTCGGCGACCCAGGGGCGGGGAAGTCCACGCTCGCCCGGTACCTGGCCCTCACGCTGGTGCAGGACGTCGACGGTCCGCTCGCCCCGCTGGGCGGCCTGGTGCCACTGGTGGTCGAGCTGCGCCAGTACGCCGAGGGGCAGTGGCGCGAGCGCACGTTCGAGGACTTCCTCGACCACCGCCACACCGTCGCCGGAATGTCCCTCCCCGGCCCCGAGCTGCGCCAACTCCTCACCGAGGGGCGGGTCGTGGTCGTCTTCGACGGCCTGGACGAACTCTTCGACCCGGGCGTGCGCGCCGCCGCCGCCGAACGCATCGCCGCCTTCGCCGCCCGCTACGACCGGGCGCGCGTGGTTGTCACCTCGCGCGTCATCGGTTACCAGCGCAGCGCCCTCGGCGGCGCCGGGTTCACCCACTTCATGCTCCAGGACCTCGATCCGGAGCGGATCGCCTACTTCGCCCGCCGCTGGTACGCCATCGCCTGCCCGGCGGATGCCGAGCTGGCCGGTCGGCTGTTCGACCGCATCACCAGTGCCGTCGAGGCGTCCCGCCCCATCCGGGAACTCGCGGGCAACCCCTTGCTGTTGACCATCCTGACCATCATCGGCCGGCGTCAGACCCTGCCCCGCGACCGCCAGGGCGTCTACGAGCACGCGGTACGGGTCCTGGTCGCCCACTGGGACCGCGACACCAAGCACCTCAGCATCCCCCTGAAGCCCGGCGCCGCCGAGGCCCTCGCCCTCCTCGACGACCGCGAACGCCTGGAACTGCTCCGGCTGCTCGCCCGCCGCATGCAGGAGGGAACGGGTGGCATCGCCGGGAACCACATCCACGCGGAGGAGCTGGAGGAGGTTTTCCGCGACTACTTCACCCAGTTCGGCCTCCCGCCCCACCAGTGCCTCGCCGCCGCCCGCGCGCTGCGCGACCAGCTGCGGGAGCGCAACTTCATCCTGGCCCGGTACGGCGGCGAGGTCTACGGATTCGTCCACCGGGCGTTCCTGGAGTACCTCGCGGCGGCGGACATCGTCCACCGCTACACGGTGGGACGGGCGTGGTCGCCGGAGGAGCTGATCGAGGAGGTCTTCGAGCGGAGGACGGACGACCCGGCGTGGCACGAGGTGCTGCTGCTGGTGGTCAACCAGTTGAGCGAGACGGATGCGGGGAGGGTGGTCGACCGACTGCTGGACCGGGGGGACGAGCCGTCACTGGTCCTGGCCTTCCGGTCCCTGGCCGAGGTTCGGAAGATCGGACTGCTGCACGCGCAGAGCGACCGGGCCGTCGACCGTCTCATCAGCGCCTTCGTCACGTACTACGACTACGCCGTCCTCCACAGCGATCAGCTGATGACCGCGCTCTCCGCGCTGTGTTCCGTGCCAGGTTGGACCGGGCGCGATCACTACCTCCGGTGGTTCCATCTCCGGGGACAGTTCCTCGCCGGAGCCGGTACGGCGACGATCGCGGCCACGACCCTCCACACCGACTTCCGGACCACGCGGGCCCTCGCCACGTTCGGGTCCCCGGCCACCAGGGAGTTCGCCGTGGCCGGCCTGGCCCGGCGCTGGAGCGCCCATCCGGGTATCGTGGCCGCCTTGTGCGACCTCGCCGTCCGATCCGGCCACGACCGGGCGGGCGCCGCCGCGCTGGCCGAACTGGCGGAGCGCTGGCCCGATCATCCGCGGGTCCCCCTTCCGTCCGTCGTCGGGCCCGATGCCGACGACGACCGGACAGCGGAAGTCGTCCAGGCGCTCAATACGCTGTTGACGCGCCTGTCGGCCGACCCCGACGACCACACCCCGATGCTGAACGCCGTCGCACACGAGTCGGTGATCCTCCGTGCCACCGCCCTCCAGCGACTCGCGCGGGTGTGGCCCTCGCACCCCGAGGTCTTCGCCACGTTGCTCGACCGTGCCGTCAATGACTCGGACAGCCGCATCCGCTACGCGGCGGTTCACGAGCTGGCGACCCGGTGGGCCAAGACCCCGGCCGTCCTGATGCTGCTGCGCGAGCGTGCCGGTCACGATCCTGACGCCGTCGTTCGCGTTCGCGCTCTGTCGAACCTCGCCGCCGAGAACCCCGACGACCCCGGGATCGTTTCGTCGCTCACCCGCGCGGCCGTCGATGCAGAACCTGGACGGGCGCGGGGATCGGCACTGGAAGCGCTGTCCGAATACCGGGGCTCACGGGACGAGACGGCTCTCCTGCTCCTGGATCGCATCGAGAAGGATCCCGCTCACACGGTTCGCGGCACGGCACTCAGTTGCTACGCGGTGCTCGTCCCCGGATCCGCAGAGGACGTCATCCGGCGCAGGGCGGCCGACGATCCCAGCCCGGAGGTGCGCGGCCGAGCACTGACCATGCTCGCCTGGCAGTGGCCCAGCAGCCCGGAGACCGGCGAGGCCCTCCGACGTGCTCTTGCCGATCCCGAGGTCCGCGAGGCCGCCCGAGCCGGGCTCGGGGCGGTCGCGCACCTCACCTCCGGCACTTGAATCCCCTCAGAGGTCCCAGGTGCGGGCCGCCGCCCACGTCTCCAGCGGCTGCCAGTCGATCTCGGGGTGCTCGGCGTGCAGCGCTCCGGTGTCGATGGTGAGGCCGGGCTCCTGGAAGTAGCGGAACATCGTGGCGAGGTCCTCGGAGTACCCCGCCACGACCGAGAGCGGCACCTCCACGCAGCGGATCGGCCGGCCGCTCGCCGCAGTGATCGCGGCGGCGATCTGCTCGCCGGTGCGCCACTGGGAGGCGATGTCGATGCGGCGGCCCGCGTAGACGGCGGGCCGGGCGAGGACGTGGGCGGCGAAGGCGCCGATGGTGTCGGCGGCGATCACGGGGAGCGGGACGCCGGGCGGCATGGGGAGGTGGAAGACGCCGTCGCGGAGGGACTGGAGGGTCCAGTCGTTGGCGTAGTTGTCCATGAAGGCGGCCGGGCCGAGGACGGTCCACGGCAGGCCGAGGCCGGCCAGGTGCCGCTCGACCCGGTACTTGCTGTCGAAGTGCGGGATGCCGGTGGAGCGGTCGGCGTTGGTGGCGGAGGTGTAGACGACGTGCCGGACGCTTCCAGCGGCCCGGGCGGCGTCCAGCAGGGCGGTGGCCTGGCGGACTTCGGCGTCGGGGTCGGTGCCGAACGGGGTGGACATCGCGAACAGCGCGCCGGCGCCGTCGAGTGCCGCGGCGAGGGAGGCCGGGTCGTCGAAGTCGGCGCGGACCACGTCGGCGCCGAGGGCGGCGAGTTCGGCGGCGGCGGGTGAGCCGGGCTCGCGGGTGAGGGCGCGGACGGGGCGGCCGGCGCGCAGCAGGGCGCGGGCGGTGGCGCCGCCCTGGGCGCCGGTGGCTCCGGTGACGGCGACGGGAGGCGTGGACTCGATTATCTGCGTCATGCAGGCAACATAGAGAGTCATCTCTGCGTGACGCAAACAATTATCGGGCGGCCGGTTACCCTTCCCCCATGACGATGTCCCGCGACGAGCTGATGGCCCGACTGTGGCCGGTCTCGCGCCGCTACCTGGCCTCGTACGTGCTGTTCAACCAGGCCGTCGCCGACCACCTGGGCATGCACCCGACCGACGTCCAGTGCCTCAACCTGCTCACCCTGGAGGACGGGCCGGTCACCACCGGCCGGATCGCCGACCTCACCGGGCTCACCAGCGGCTCGGCCACCCGGCTGGTCGACCGGCTGGAGAAGGCCGGGCTGGTCACCCGGCAGCGCGACGAGGCGGACCGGCGGCGGGTGCTGGTCGCGGTCCGCCCCGAGGCGCTGGAGCGCTACGGGGCGGTGTGGCGCGAGCTGTCCACCGACTGGGTGGCCGCCTTCGCCGAGGACACCGAGGTCGAACTCGACTTCCTGCTACGGCACATGAACCGCACGGTCGAGCTGAGCCACCGGCAGATCGCCCGGCTCGCGGCGATGGATCCGGGCGGCTCGGACGGGCCCTGAGCCCGCTCGGACGAATCCCCCGGGCAGGCCGGGCGGGTCCCCCGCCGGGTCAGGACGACGCCGGCGACGGCAGGGAACCGAGGGCGAGTACGTCGGCGCGGCCGGCGCGGTGGGCGGTCCCACCGGCGGCGGCCGGCGAGACCGGGTTGCCGCCGGCGGTGCCGCCGTCGAGCGGTGCTACGTCTTCCGCAGCTGCGGCGCCGGCACCCCGATCAGCAGTTGCCGCACCCCGTCCCAGGCCGCGCGCAGGGCGGCCGCGACGGCCCGGGTGTCGGAGCCGAGCAGCCGAAGCCAGGCGCCGCTGTCCTGCGGCAGCACACTGACCCCGTACAACAACTCACCGCGACCCTGACCGCAGTCGGCCACGGCCTCGTGCAGGGCGTCCGCGATCCGGCCCGCCGGGGCGAGCGGGCTGAGGACGTACAGGCTGGACATCACGTCGTGCCCGGCCAGCACCGCCGGCCCGGCGACCCCGCCGCCCCCGGTCGGCGAGGGCTCCAGCCGCACGGTGTCCAGTGCCACCAACTCGCCGTCCGGACGCCGCACTTCGAGGTCGGACGCGAACACCCGGTAGGCGTTGCGCTCGCCCCGGGCGAGCCGTCCGGCCAGGACGGTCTCACCGGCCAGCACCGTCGCCTCGGGGTCGACGGTGAGGACGGTCCGCTGGTAGAGGCGCGAGTCGACGAAGGGGATCACCGGCTCGGGCAGGTACTCGACGTAGGCCCGCGGGCCCGCCGCCAGGTGGACCAGCTGCGTCGCGTAGTCGTACTCCATCCGGTAGACCTTGGTGGCCGCCTGGGTGGTCAGGTGGACCGCCGTGTCGGCGCCGCAGCGCAGGTCGGTGCGGAGCCGGTCGGCCTGGAGGATGCCGCCGCCGGTGGACATCAGGAAGGTGACGGCGAGGTCGGGGCGGGCCGGGTCGAAGTACAGCGGGCGCATGATCTGCAACGGCGACTTCTGGTAGTGGCCGGTGAGTTCGGTGCGCCCGCCGACCTTCTCGAAGGCCAGCTCCAGCAGCCCGACCTTGCCGGGACGCCCGACCGCGAGGGTGTCGGGCGTCCCGGCGTGGCGCCGGACCTCGTACGGGACGCGGGCCGGCTCGTAGTGCCGAGGGTCGAGCCGGGGCGGCTTCGCGGCCGGAGCAGCCGCACCGACCGCACCGACCTGAACGGCCCGAACGGCCTGAACGGCCCGGGCAGCCGACGAGGCTGTCACGCCGGGACCTTGCGGAAGGTCTCCAGGAAGGCCGCGATCTCCTCCAGCCCCTCCCCCGTCAGGCAGTTGGTGAGCACCACCGGCCCGCCCTCGCGCACCCGGTGGGCGTCGGACTCCATCACCCCGAGGTCGGCGCGGACGTACTGGGCGATGTCGATCTTGTTGATGACCAGCAGGTCCGACTCGGTGATGCCCGGGCCGCGCTTGCGGGGCATCTTCTCGCCCTCGGCGGTGTCGAGGACGAAGAGGAAGAGGTCCACCAGCACCGGGCTGAAGGTCAGGGTGAGGTTGTCGCCGCCGGACTCGAACAGCAGGGTGTCGACGTCCGGGAAGCGCTCCAGCATCTCGGCGCCGGCCGCGAGGTTCATCGTCGGGTCGTCCCGGACGGCCGTGTGCGGGCAGGCGCCGGTCTCCACGCCGACCACCCGCTCCGGGTCCAGCAGCCCGGCCAGGGTGCGCCGCACGTGCTGGGCGTCCTCCTGGGTGTAGATGTCGTTGGTGATGACCGCCGGGCGGTGGCCGCGGGCGATCAGCACCGGGACGAGCGCCTCGATCAGCGCCGTCTTGCCGGAGCCCACCGGCCCGCCGATGCCCACGCGGAGCACGTTCTCGGTCAACTCTCCTCCTTGGATTGTTAGTTCTGGTGGCACACGTACGCATCGAGTGGTCAGCTCATGAACAGCCGGGCCTCCGCCCGTTCGTGCCGCCCGGACATGGCGTCCGCGACCGGCACGCAGCCGCCGAGGTCCGCCAAGTCCCTTGCCAGCGCGGCGGAGACGACCTCCCGGATCACCGGGGAGGCCGCCCGCAGCACCACCTGCGCCTTGCGGTGGTCGGTCAGCCGCAGCCGGAGCGCCGCACCGACGAAGCTGGTGCAGAACGCGAACAGGTCGCTGGTGACGGCCTGTTCGACCGGAACGCCGGCCGAGGCGTACGCCACCCCGGCCGCCACCGCCTGGCAGCCGGGGGCCCGCTTCCGCGCGACCAGTGCGGCGTACCGCTCCAGCGCCTCGCCGCCCAACGACTCCTGGGCGATGTCCAGGAGTTGGCGTCCGGTCCGGGTGGCGGCCAGGCGCAGTTCGCGGTTGAGCCGGGTGGCGTGCAGCCGCTGGTCGGTCTCGGCGAGCAGCTCCCAGTCGCCCGCCGTGGCCGCCCGGTGGGCCAGGACCAGCGCCGTGGCGTCGGACGGTCCGACGCCGTGCCGCAGCAGGTCGGCGAGCAGCGCGGGCAGGGTGTCCGGGGTGACGGCCTTGGCCTGGGCGTAGCCCTCCAGCCCGTGCGACAGGGTGTAGAAGCCGCTGGGGAAGGCCGAGTCGGTCAGTTGGAGGCAGACCAGCAGCGCGTCCAGGCCGTCCCCCGACACGCCGGCGTCGGCAGCGACACCAACAACACCACCGGCGTCGGCGACATCGGTTCCGCTCACGCGAGGTAGAACAGGTGGTTGAGCGGCAGTTCGCGGGCCGGCTCGATGGTGGCGGGCTCGCCGTCCAGGGTGACCTTGTACGTCTCCGGGTCGACCGCGATCTTCGGCAGCGCGTCGTTGCGCACCATGTGCTGCTTGCCGACCGAACGGCACCGCCGGACCGGCAGCACCCGGCTCTCCAGGCCGAGTCGGGCCGGAACCCCGAGGTCGACGGCGGCCTGCGACATGAAGGACACCCGGGTGGCCTGCCTGGTCCGGCCGTACTGGCCGAACATCGGGCGGTAGTAGACCGGCTGCGGGGTGGGCAGCGAGGCGTTCGGGTCGCCCATCAGCGCCCAGTTGATCACGCCGCCCTTGATGACCATCTTCGGCTTGGCGGCGAAGGAGTTGATCGGCCAGAGCACGATGTCGGCGAGCTTTCCGGGCTCCAGCGAGCCGATGTGGTCGGCGGTGCCGGAGGCGACGGCCGGGTTGATGGTGAGCTTGGCGAGGTAGCGCAGCACGCGGGCGTTGTCGTTGCGCTCGCTGTCGCCGGCCAGCTTGCCGCGCTGGTCCTTGCAGTGGTGGGCGGTCTGGAAGGCGCGGGTGAAGGACTCGCCGATCCGGCCCATCGCCTGCGAGTCGGAGGAGAAGATCGAGATGACGCCCTCGTCGTGCAGCACGGTCTCGGCGGCGATGGTCTCGGCGCGGACCCGGGAGTCGGCGAAGGAGACGTCCTCGGGGATGCTGTGGCTGAGGTGGTGGCAGACCATCACCATGTCCAGCAGCTCGTCCACGGAGTTGACGGTGTAGGGCAGCGTGGGGTTGGTGGAGGACGGCAGCACGTTGGGCTCGCCGGCGATCCGCATGATGTCGGGGGCGTGGCCGCCGCCCGCGCCCTCGGTGTGGAAGGTGTGGATGGTGCGGCCGTCGATCGCGGACAGGGTGTCCTCGAAGTAGCCGGACTCGTTGAGGGTGTCGGTGTGGATGGCCACCTGCACGTCGTACTCGTCGGCGACGCTCAGCGCGCTGTCGATCGCGGCCGGGGTGCTGCCCCAGTCCTCGTGCACCTTGAGGCCGCACGCCCCCGCCTCGACCTGCTCGCGCAGGGCTCCGGGCAGCGAGCCGTTGCCCTTGCCGAGCAGTCCGACGTTGACGGGCAGGTCCTCGACCGCCTGGTACATCCGGTGGATGTTCCACGGGCCGGGGGTGCAGGTGGTGCCGTTGGTGCCGTCGGACGGGCCGGTGCCGCCGCCGATCAGGGTGGTGATGCCGTTGCTCAGCGCCTCCTGCACCTGCTGCGGGGCGATGAAGTGGATGTGGGTGTCGATGCCGCCGGCGGTGGCGATCAGGTGCTCGCCGGAGATCACCTCGGTGCCGGGGCCGATCACCAGCCGCGGGTGCACGCCGCTCTGGGTGTGCGGGTTCCCGGCCTTTCCGACGGCGACGATCAGGCCGTCCTTGACGCCGATGTCGCCCTTGACCACGCCGAGCACCGCGTCCATGACGACCACGTTGGTGATGACCAGGTCGAGCGCCCCCTGGAGCGAGGTCGCGGCCGGGTCCTGGGCCATCCCGTCGCGGATGCCCTTGCCGCCGCCGTAGACGGCCTCGTCGCCGTAGTGGCCCTGGTTGAAGTCCTGCTCGACCTCGACCAGGAGGTTGGTGTCGGCGAGGTGGAAGCGGTCGCCGACGGTGGGGCCGAAGAGGTCGGTGTACTGCCTGCGGGAGAGGATAGCCATCAGCGGTCGCCTTCCTGGTGGGTCTCCGTGCGGAAGTCCCGGGGCCGGTCTTCCTTGTGGTCGGGGTTGGTGCCCTTGAAGCCGAGGGCGATGGCCCGGTCGACGGCGCGGGCGCGGGTGGCGGGGGCGGTGATGCCGCCGTCCACGAGGTTGGCGAAGCCGACCAGGCGGCGGTGGCCGCCGAACTCGGCGAGCGTGACGTCCTTGGTGTCTCCCGGCTCGAACCGGACGGCGGTGCCGGCCGGGATGTCCAGGTGCTTGCCGAAGGCGGCGTTGCGGTCGAAGTCGAGGGCGCGGTTGGCCTCGAAGAAGTGGTAGTGGGAGCCCACCTGGATCGCCCGGTCGCCGGTGTTGCTGACCGTGACGGTGGCCTTGGCGCGGCCGGCGTTGATCTCCACCGGGTCCTCGCCGTACAGGTATGCGGCGCTACCGGACATGGTCGGCCTTCCTTTCTGCCGGGTCAGTGGGGGTGTGTGCGGGTCCCCGGGGGTGGCCGGGGCGGTCGTGCGCATGGTGCTGGTGGTTCTGATGCTGGTGCTGGTTCCCGTGCTGCTGCTGGTGGTGCTGGTGATGGTGCTGATGGCTCTGCTCGTCCGGCCCGTGGCTGTGCGCGTAGCCGTGCCCGTGCTCGGCGTCGAGGCCGGCCGGGATGCCGTCCTCCCCGTGCCCGAGCAGGTGCAGCGCCGCCGCCGTCCGGGCCGCGACCACCCCGGCGACGGCGGACGGCCGCAGCAGCGGACCGCCGTCCCGTACGCCGGGCAGCGGGGTGCGCAGGGCCGGCCCGAAGGAGGCCGGAACGGCCGTCACCTCGCGTGCGCCGAGAAGGCGGCAGCGTTCGGCGCCCTCGGCCGGGTCGGGGTCGCCGCCGTCGAGGGCGACCTCGACCCACCGGTGCCGGCCGTACTGGCGGGCGAGGCGGGCGATCCGGAACAGCTCGGCGTCCTCGAACGGGCCGGCCGCCGGCGCGGTGACCAGCACCGCGCCGTCGGGGGCGGCGCCGGCGGCTGCGCGCAGCCAGCCGATCAGGTGGTCGGCGGCGGCGAAGGGGGCGGTCAGCGCGAGCCGTCCGCGGCCTTCCCCGGCGGCCAGCCAGCGCAGCGCCCGGGCGGTGTCGGCGACCAGTCCGGGGTCGCGGCCGAGCGTCATCGGTACGACGCACACCGGTCCGTCGCCCGCCGCGGCGAGCGCCGACCGTACGGCCTCGGTGAGCGGACGGCCCGCGGGGGCGACGGCGTGCACGGTGGCGCACCCGGCGGTCGGGGGCCGGGTGGTGGAAGGCACCGTGGACGGGTGCCGGGCGGCGGCCGGCCCGGTGGACCCGCCGGCCACCAGGGCGGCGAGGTCCCGTCCACCGTCGCTCTCGTGCCCACCGGCCAGCACCACGGTGGCGGCCTGAATCCGGGTCATCGCTCAGGCACCCACCGGGTCGTGGCAGGAGACCAGCTTGGTCCCGTCCAGGAACGCCGCCTCGACCTGGAGCAGCGGGAGCATCTCGCGCACGCCGGGCATGACGTCCTCGCCGCCGACGACCTGCTTGCCGATCTCCATGCACTCGGCGACGGTCCGGCCGTCCCGGGCGCCCTCCATGATCGCCTCGCTGATCAGCGCGCAGGCCTCGCTGTAGTTGAGCTTGACGCCGCGGTCCCGGCGTTTGCGGGCCAGGTCGGCGACGACGTAGATGTACAGCTTGTCCATCTCACGCGGCGAGAGATTCACGGGTATCACTCGTCCTTTCCGGGAATCCGATGAATGGCAGGGAGTGCTCGCGGCAATCGACCTGCCGAGAGTTCAAATAAAGCGAAGAGAAGCGAGAGAAACGAGGGAAACGAGAGCGGCGGGGAAAGTGGGGAAAGTGAGGGGATTGCGGGGACGTCGGGCGCGGAATCAGACCCGGCGCAGGCGCGGGACGGCCGGGACCGCCGCCAGGAACAGCATCGTGGTCAGCACGAACGGCCAGGTGAAGGCATGGCCGCCGAAGGGCGCGGAGACCGCGCCGAGCGCCGGGGTCAGCACCGTCGCGCCGGCCGCACCGAGCAGGGCGTAGGCCGCGCTCCAGGCGTCGGGCGCCAGGAACACCCCGCACAGCGCGAGGGTGACCAGCACCCCGCTGTACCCGAGCAGGCCCTGCCCTACGGCCTCGCCGGGGGCGCCGAACGCCCAGGCCGTGAGTAGCCCGGTGGCGCTTCCCGCGCAGGCCATCAGGCCCGCGAGCCGGCTCGCCGCGAACAGCCCGGCCAGGAACAGCAGGCCGGCGTACCACTGCGGCACGAGGAAGATCTGACCGATGTTCGCGAAGAACCCGTGCCAGAGCTGGTCCCAGCCCAGCCCGGTCGGCCCCTCCGCCGGAACGGGCAGGGCGGCGGGCGCTCCCGCCCCGTGCCACAGCCGCCGGAGGCCGGGGGCGGCCGCCGTGACGGCGGTCGCGACCAGGCAGAACGGCGCGGTCAGCGCGGGCAGCCGCCAGGTGGCGAGCAGCGCCCCGAGTCCCGCCGCGACCACCACGGCGACGGCGGCCCCGAGGACCGCCACCGCGACCGTCGCGGGGCGCCCGGCGCCCAGGAGGACGGCGCAACCCAGCGCCACCAGGCACCCGTTGTACCCGTGCAGCCCCGCCCCGACGGCCTCCCGGTCGAGCCCGAGCCCGTACGCCACGGCGGTGGAGACGGCACTGCCCAGCAGCCCGTAGAGGCCGTACTGCCAGTCGGCGGCGAACAGTGCGGCCACGAAGAAGAGTCCGCAGACGACGGACGGCATGAAATCGACCTGCGCGACGCCGCGCAGCACTTCCGCGAACCACCTGCCGGATATCGGACGAGTCGCCACCGAGGCGCTCTCCCCACCCTGTTGCAAATCCATGCTGCGCACCAATTTTCCGGTACGGCCGGCCTGCCTGAAAGTCGGCCCCGGCGATTCTTCCGGAACCGTACTCCTACGGTTTGCGAAGTCCAGGGGGCGCGGGCTGTTATGCCAAATCCACGGAGGGTGACCATCGGGCCACTGAGCTGCAACAATCTGTTGAAGTCAGTGCGGGTCGCGTTCGTTGCAGGGAGAAATCCTTTGCGAAGTTTTACCGACGGTTGGCATCGACGCCGCCGGGGTCCGCGCTCACTCCACCCGGCCCAGATGCCGCACCAGGAACCGTTCGGAGGACATCAGTTGGAGCTCCGGCACCCCCACATGGCCCCCGAGGTTGGCGTGCAGCGTCTTCTCCCGCGAACCCAGCGCGCCGAACAGGGCCAGCGCCCCCTCACGCAGGACCAGCTCGTCGTCCCACTGGACGAGGAACTCCACCGGCACCCCGACCCGCTCCGCCGCCTCCGTCTGCGAGGCGTGCCCCGTCAGCCCGAACACCGCGACGGCGACCCGCGGTTCGGCCGCCGCCAGCGGGATGCCGATCACGCTCCCCAGCGACAGCCCCCAGTACCCCACCGGCCCGAGGCCCTCCGCCCGCCCGCCCAACGCGTCCAGCACGGCCACCCATTCCGGCACCGCCCGCTCCGCGAGCGCTGCCGTGTGCCGCGCCACCCACGCACTGATCGGCCGCCCTGCGGCGATCAACTCCCCGATCTCGGTGGCGAACCGCTCGTCCTGCGCACTGCGCGGCCGCTCCCCGTGCCCCGGCGCGTCCAGCGCCACCGCCGCGCACCCGAGCTCCCGCACGCACCGGCGGGCCCGGTCCACCAGCCCCGGCACCAGCTTGTGCTGCCCGCCGCCGTGCCCCAGCAGTACCAGCGGCCGCCCGCCGAGGGACGATCCGTCCGGCTGCCAGAGCACCCCGGGCGCGCCGTCGAGGGTGAAGCGGCGCTGCGTCACGCCGTCAACGCTGGATTCCGAGGTGAAGTGCACCCCGCCATCATGGCTCCCGACACACGTTCGAGTCCCGACTTTTCCGCGTTGCCGCCGGAGCGGACCGCCACCGGCGGCTGAGCGGTGGCCCGCACGCCGCGGCACGGCCGGGGCGGGAGGCCGCCCCACCGGGCCCGGCCGGTGGGCGGCACCGAAGGGCACCGGAGGTCGGGCGGGCCGACTTTCCGCTCCGGGCTCGCCGCACCGGGATTCCGGTGCCCGTGAGCGCTACTGCGCGGCCGGGGCGGGCTCGCCGAGGAAGGCGAGGAGGAGGGCGGTGGTCTCGGCCGGGCGCTCCAGGCTGGGGAGGTGGCCGGCCCAGGGGAGTTCCTGGTGGCGGGCGTCGGGGAGGAGGGTGGGGAGGGTGGCGGCGATGTCGCGGAAGTCCTGGAAGTCGTGGGCGCCGGCCACGGCCAGGGTGGGGGCGGTGATCCGGCCGAGGTCGACGTCCTCGCGGTCGGAGCCGAACTTCGCCTCCAGCTGGACGTCGAAGGCGTGACGCTGCATCCGGCGGACGTGCGCGCGCGTCTGCTCGTCGGCCTCCGGGCCGAGCCAGGACTCGACGTTCAGCTCGACGGCCGCGTCGATCTCCCCGGCCTCGATCAGCTCGTCCTCCCGGCCGCCGAAGGCGCGCAGGGTGTCGCTGGGCCGGTGCCCGGGGATGCCCGCGCCGAGCAGGGCCAGCCTGGTGACCGCCTCGGGGCGCAGCGCGGCCGCCGTCAGGGCGATCCGGCCGCCGTGGGAGGCGCCGACCAGGGCGGCGGTCCCGATGCCCAGGTGGTCGAGCAGGGCCAGGACGTCCCCGGTGTCGCTGTACGGGCCGTCCGCGAGCGGCGTGTCGCCGAAGCCGCGGAAGTCGCAGCGGACCACCCGGTACCCGGCGTCGATCAGCGGCTGCCACTGCGCGTCCCACATCCGCCGGTCGCACACCGAGGAGTGCAGCAGCACCACGGCGGGCCCACTGCCTGCTACGTCATGAGAAATGATCATCCGGCGGATAGTAGTGCCCTTGCCGCCGTTACCCAAGCAGTTTGAAGCCGCCGCACCCACCCGGTAAGCGCTTCCGGCCTCCCCGGGGCTCTGGACGGGTGAAGGAGGTGATCGGAGGTGCTCATGCGAGAAGCGAAGAGCGATCGGGACGACGGGTTCCAGGCGTTCATCGTCGCGGCCTGGCCGCGCCTGGTCCGGACGGCGTACCTGCTGGCCGGCGAGCAGTACGCGGCCGAGGACCTGGTGCAGTCCGCCGCCGAGAAGGCCTGCGCGGCCTGGTCGAAGGTGCGCCGGGCCGACGATCCGTACGCCTACGTGCGGCGGATCCTGGTCAACCAGCACGCCCGGCGGTGGCGCCGCCGGGCGCCGGAGCTGCTGGTGGACGCGGTGCCGGACACGGCGGGGGCGGAGGACGGCTTCGCCCGCTCCGACCAGCGCGGGGCCCTGCTGGCCGCGCTGGCCACCCTGCCGCCGCGCCAGCGCGAGGCGGTGGTGCTGCGGCACTGGGAGGACCTGAGCGACAGCCAGACGGCGGCGGCCATGGGCTGCTCGGTGGGTGCGGTGCGCAGCCACGCGGCGAAGGGCATCGCACGGCTGCGGCAGGTCACGGCGCTGGTGGAACTCAAGGACACGACACGGATCGGAGGAGTGGCATGAACCGGGAGCCGGACGGGGTGGGTACGGGCGCGGACGACGGCGAGGACCTGTGGGTCGGGTTCGGCCTCGCCGAGGCGGCGGCCGGCGCGAGGATCGGCCCGGCGCCGGTGGCGGACATCGTGGCGGGCGGCCGCCGGCTGCGGCACCGCCGCCGTACGGTGGTCGGCGCGGCGGTGCTGGCCTCGGTGGTGGCCCTGACCGGGGGTGCGCTGACGCAGCTGAGCCCGGGCGGGGCGCCCGCCCGCGGGATCGGTGCCGCGGGCGTCGGCGCCGCGCTCTCCCCGGCGCCCGGCCCCACGCCGGAGCGCACTCCCGGGTGGGGCTCCCCCATCCCGCTGGACGGGACCGCCCCGGCCTTTCGGAACCCGCTCGCCCCGGTCCGGGTGCTGCTGGGCCAGGGCCTGACCCCGGACGGCAAGCAGTGGCAGCTGTGGGAGGCGCTGTGGCCGCAGGCTCCGCAGTGGCAGGCGTTCGAGCAGGCGACGGCGGTGTGGGAGGAACGCAGCCGGTACGACCCGACGGTCCCCGAGCCGACGCCGGAGTACGTCCGGCAGTACTGGCAGCCGGACTCCGACGTCACCAACGTCTACTTCACGGTGGACGGGGTGCGGCAGTCCCACGACTCCGAGGGCACCCAGGCGGCCCCGGGCAAGGTCGACCCGCGCAGCCGGACCGATTTCGGCGGCGGCCTGGTCGGCCACCGGGGCAAGGGCGACACCGTGGCCCCGCTCGACGTGGTGCTGCTCTCCCTCGGTCCGGACGTCGGCCGGGTGGTGGTGACCTGGGCGGACGGCAGCACCACCGAGCCGGCGTTCGTCACCGTGGCCGACTCCCCCGTCCGCGCGATGGTGGTGGCCCGCCCGGGGACGATGCGGGCGAAGTCCTGGCAGTTCTTCGACAAGGACGGCAACACGCTCCCGGACGCCGGAGCCCGGTACCTGACGGAGCCTCCCTCCTGAGACGGACGGCGGGAGTGGGAAGTCGGCCGGGCCGACTTCCCACACCTCGCCCACCACCCGAACGAGGAGAAGCTGCCCGGCCACCCACCCGCCGTCCGTGCGGATGCCGGCGGCGACGGCGGCGGCGCGCTCACGGGTGGCGGGGGCGAGGACGTGGCGGAGGGCCGCGGTGAGGGATCCGGCGGTCGGGGTCGGGCCGTCGTGGGCGACGCCGATGCCCAGCTCCGCCACCCGCGAGGCCCAGTAGGGCTGGTCCACGATCTGCGGGACCAGCACCTGCGGCGCGCCGGCCCGGGCGGCCGTGGTGGTGGTGCCCGCGCCGCCGTGGTGGACGACGGCCGCGAGCTCCGGGAACAGCGCCTGCTGGTTGACCTCGCCGACCGCGAAGCAGTCCTCGGCCCCGTCCACCTCGGCCAGTCGGGCCCAGCCGCGGCCGAGCAGTACCCGCCGGCCCTGCGCCCGGACCGCCTCGACGGCGACCCGGGCCGCCTCCACCGGGTCGCGCAGCGGCATGCTGCCGAAGCCGACGTACACCGGCGGCTCGCCGGCCGCCAGGAAGGCCGACAGGTCGGCGGGCAGCGGGCGTTCGTCCGGCAGGATCCACGCGCCGGTCTGCACCGTCTCGGGCCAGGCCGCGCCGGCCGCGCCCCCGCCCGGGCCCGGCCACGGGTCGAGCAGCGGGTCGGTGGCCAGCCACGGCCGTCCGGTGAGGACGTGGTCCCGGACGTTGTCGGCCACGGGCAGTCCGACGGCCGCCCGGTGGGTGTTGACCGCCGCGCCGAACAGCGCGTTCATCGTCCCGATGTTGAGCTCCCACAGCTCCCTGGGGTCGGTCACCTCCGGCGGGTACGGCAGCATCGGGTACTCGAACGGCCGGTGGTGCGGGGAGGGCAACATGGTCGGCTGGAGGGCGACGCAGGTGAAGCGGGCACCCAACTGCTCGGCCGCCGCCTGGGCTCCGGCCACCGCCGGGAACAGGCCGGTGGCCACGACCGCACCGCCCGGCTCGGCCGCCCCGAGCACCGCCGCGTGGAACTGCTCGACCAACCGGGCCGCGCGCTCGGGGAGTTCCGAGGGCGCCGGGGGCGGCCCGCTGACCAGCGAACGCACCGACTGCCCTACCGGCACCAGTTCGACCCCGGCCTCGGCCAGCCGGGCCGCGAACTCCTCGTCCGGCGGCGCGCACACCCGCGCCTCGGCACCCAGTTCCCGCAGCCGCAGCGCCAGCGCGGCCATCGGCTCGACGTCCCCGCGCGACCCGTACGTCGACAACACCACTCGCACGTCGTGACTCCCCGTTCCCTCGGATTGCGTCCTTGAGCCGGTGATTCTGCGGCAGCACCGGGGCCTTGTGGCAAGGCCCCCCGTGCGCTATACGTTGAGAGTGGCGAGGAGTGGGTACGCCTCCGGCCACCTCCGGCCACCTCCGAACGCCTCCGCGACGCCGAACCGCCACGACGCACCGGGCGGGCGCCGAAGCGCCTGGCAGACTCTCCCCATGCGCACCGTCATTGAGAACATGGCCTCTCAACTCACCCGTGTGCCGGGCGTGGTGGGGGTGATGCTCGGCGGGAGCCGGGCCCGGGGCGAGGAACGGCCGGAGTCGGACTGGGACCTCGGGGTGTACTACCGGGGCGCCCTCGACCTCGACGCGCTGCGGGCGCTCGCCGGGCCGGAGGTCGAGGTGGCCGGGCCGGGCGGCTGGGGCCCGTGGGTGAACGGCGGGGCGTGGCTGCGGGTCGAGGGTGTCGCCGTGGACTGGATCCTGCGGGACCTCGACCGGGTCGGGCGGGTGTGGGCGGACTGCCGCCGGGGCCACTTCGAGGTGGGAACGCAGGCCGGCCACCCGCTCGGCTTCTGGTCGCCCTGCTACCCGGGCGAGGTCGCCCTCGGACTGCCGCTGGCCGACCCCACCGGGGAGTTGACGCGGCTCAAGGAGCAGGCCGCCGACTATCCGGAGCCGCTGCGCGACGCCCTCACCGCGGCCACCTGGGAGGCCGGCTTCCTGCTCGACACCGCCGCGAAGAGCGCCGCCCGCGCCGATGCCCTGCACGTCTCGCTCTGCCTGTCGCGCGCCGTCGGCATCCTGGTCCAGGCCCTCCACGCCCACCACCGCCGCTGGTGCCTCAACGAGAAGGGCGCCCTGGCCGTGGCGGAGCAACTGCCGGACACTCCGGCGGACTTCGGCACGACGGCACGCGGCCTGCTCGCCGCGCCCGGCGGATCGGCGGCCGAGCTGACGGCCACGGTCGCCCGGGCACGGGAGCTGACCCGGGAGACCGTGGCCGCACTGGGCCGCTGAGCCGCCGGCCGGCCCGCTGGGCCGGGCCGCCGAGCCACCCCCGGGCTCCCGGCGGGGCCGTCAGTCCCGGTACCAGGAGACGGTGAACCCGTGGTCGGCGGCCGACGCCACCTCGACGGCCGCCGCCCGCAGCTCCCGCTCCCAGTCCTGCCGCGCCCCGGACGCCCGGTCGCCGAGGCAGTCCGGGCAGCAGACCTGGTCGGCCAGCGCCACGAACCGCTGTTCCGCCGCGTTCGCGGCCCCGCCGCTCGCCCGCCAGAGCTCGCTGACGGCGTCCCCCGACGTGATCTCCTCCGACATCAGCCGGGCCGCCGTGCGGTGCAGCAGGCAGCGCCCGACGAAGTCGTCGTCCGGCACCGGCAGGCCGAGTTCGGCCATCGCCTGCCACAGCAGCCCGCCGAGCTCGGCCGAGCGCTCGCCGCGGCCCCGACGCCCCGCCAGGTCGCACAGCGCGGCCGACTGCGCACCGACTCCCGCCGCCAGCAGGTCGGCGGCGGCCATCGGCAGGTCCTCGGGGTGGACGAGCCCGGTGGTGTACCGCCAGGCCAGGGTGAAGGCGTCGTTCATGGCGACATCCTGACAAGACGACCGCGGCCGTCGCCACCCGGTATCCGCGGCCCTGCGGGAAACCGCAGGGTGGCGTGCTGCGGGAAACCGCAGGAGGGTCGCCGGAAACCCTCATACCGCCACTGACCTGCGGTTTCTAGCGTGGAGCCAGCCGGGGACGAGCAAGTCCCCCGACCACCTTGGAGCCCCGCATGCCGCACACCGTCCTCGCCATCGCCCAACAGCCCGCCGACGGGTTCGCCGGCTGGGCGGCCGACCTGGTCGACACCATGGGCGGCCCCGGGGCCGGCCTGGCGATCGCGCTGGAGAACCTCTTCCCGCCGCTGCCCAGCGAGGTGATCCTGCCGCTGACGGGCTTCGCCGCCGGGCAGGGCGTGATCAGCCTCGCGTCCGCGCTGACCTGGACCACCCTCGGTTCGGTCGCCGGGGCCGTCGTCCTCTACTGGCTGGGCGCCCTGTTCGGCCGGGAGCGGATGCACGCGATCTGGGCCCGGCTGCCGCTGGTCAAGGCCTCCGACCTGGAGCGCACCGAGGCCTGGTTCGCCCGGCACGGAACGAAGGCGGTGCTGCTGGGCCGGATGGTGCCGATCTTCCGCAGTCTGATCTCGGTGCCGGCCGGGGTCGAGCGGATGCCGCTGCCCGCGTTCGTCATGCTGACCACGATCGGCAGCCTGGTGTGGAACACCGTGCTGGTGATGGCCGGCTTCCTGCTCGGGGACCGCTGGGACGTGGTGGAGACGTACGTCGGGCTGCTCTCCAAGGCGGTCCTGGTCGTGGTCGTGCTGGCCGTGGCCGGGTACGTCGTGATGCGCGTCCGCAGCCGCGGCGGCGAGAGCGCCGCCCAGCACCGCCGCACCCGGTGACCGCCCCGGCCGGCGGCGCGGGCCCGGGCGACACGGCGGACCGGGCCGACCCCGTAAGCTCGAACCCCGTGCAGGGGGATGGAGCAGACACCACGTCATGGCCGCGCCGCGCCGCCGGAGTTCTGCTCGGCTGCCCGAGCGCCGCCCTCGCCGCGCTGTACCTGCTGCTGGCCGGCGCCGTCCTCGGCCCGTTCCTGCTCTGGCCGCGCACCCGCCCGTACGCGGCGCCGGGCCTGCTGTCCGGGGTGCGCCGGCTGGCCGCCCTGGAGCGGGCCCGGCGCAGGGCGTTCTTCGGCGACCGCTTCCCCCGCCACTACCGGGCGGACGACCGCAGGCTGCTGCGCTACCTGGTGGTGCGCAGCGGTGGCGGGCTGGTCGCCGGGGTGGTGCTGGGGCTGCTGGTCTTCGGGCTGGCGCTGGCCGTGCTGCTGGTCGGCGGGGTGCTGCGCGGCTCGCTGGGCTGGGAGGAGCTGGCGACCCAGGTGCTGCTCGGCGGGGTGCTGCTCTTCCTGGCCGTACAGGGCCTGTTCTCGCTGGCCGCGCTGGACGCCCGGACCGCCCGGGAGTGCTTCGGGCCGTCCGAGGCCGAGCTGCTGCGCCGCCGGATCGCCGAACTCGCGGACAGCCGGGCCGCGGTGGTGCGGGCGGTGGACACCGAGCGGCGCCGGATCGAGCGGGATCTGCACGACGGCGTGCAGCAGCGGGTGGTGGCGCTGGCGATGCTGCTCGGCCGGGTGCGGCGCGGCCTGGACCGCCACCAGGGCCCGGAGCGGACGGAGGCGCTGCTGCGCCAGGCGCACCGGGAGGCGCAGGAGGTGCTGACCGAGCTGCGCGAGGTGGCCTGGCGGGCGTACCCGTCGGCGCTGGACACCCTGGGGCTGGAGGAGGCGCTGGGCGGGGTGGCCGAGCGGTGCGCCATCCCGCTGCGGCTGCGCTACGAGGTGGCCGGCCCGCTCCCCGAACCGGTGCGGACCGCGGCCTACTTCGTGGTGTCGGAGTGCGTCACCAACGCCGCCAAGCACTCCGCCGCCTCGGCGGTCTCGGCCCGGGTCGAGCGGGCCACCGGCCTGCTCACGGTGCGGGTGGAGGACGACGGCGCGGGCGGCGCGGACCCTACCGGCAGCGGCCTGACCGGCCTGCGCGGGCGGGTGGCCGCGCTGGACGGTACCCTCCACGTCCACAGCCCCGCCGGGGGCCCGACCGTCATCACCGCGGAGCTGCCATGCGCGTGACCCTCGCCGAGGACTCGACCCTGCTGCGGGAGGGCCTGGTCCGCCTGCTCGCCGAGGAGGGGCACGAGGTGCTGGCCGCGGTGGGCGACGCGACGGCGCTGACCGCGGCGGTGGCGGAGCAGCCGCCGGACGTCGTGGTGGTGGACATCCGGATGCCGCCGACCCACACCGACGAGGGGCTGCGGGCGGCGGTGGAGATCCGCGAGCGGTGGCCGCGGGTCGGAGTCCTGGTGCTCTCCCAGCACATCGAACGCGGTTACGCGGCCCGGCTGTTGGACGCCGGCGCGGAGCGGGTCGGCTATCTGCTGAAGGACCGGGTGGCCCAGGTCGAGGAGTTCCTGGACGCCCTGGTGCGGGTCGCGGCGGGCGGCGCGGTGATCGACCCGGAGGTGGTCCGCCGCCTGGTGGTGCACACCACCCGCACCGACCCGCTGGCCCGGCTCACCCCGCGGGAGCGCAGCGTCCTGGAGGCGCTCGCCGAGGGCTGGACCAACGCCGCCATCGCGCAGCGGCTGCACGTCTCACTGAGCGCGGTGGAGAAGAACCTCAACGCCGTCTTCGACAAGCTGGACCTGCCCCGCACCACGGACCACAACCGCCGCATCCTGGCCGTCCTGCACTACCTCGGCGTGTAGGGCCGGTCTCCTGGATCCTTGCCGGGCCCGACGGCACGGACCCAGACGGGGAACGGCGGGATGACCGCTTCCTCCCCCTCCGCCCCGTCCTCGTCCTCGTCCGTGATCCTGGTGATGCCGGGCTCCGCGTCGGCGAGGTAGTCCGCGACGATCGGCCCGAGGTCCGCCACCGGTTCGTACACGCCGCCGAACGGCAGGTCGTCCGGGCCGACCGAGCCGGTCGAGCAGCGCAGCTGCCCGGCCTGGTCGTCGTGCCAGACGTAGAACGTGGCCGGCCCGTCGTGGCCCAGTGCCCGGACCCGGTCCCGGAGCAGGGCGGCGGTCCGCTCGAAGGCGGCCACCACCTCCGGGACCCTCAGCGCCCGCCGGTCCTCGACCTCGGCGGTCAGCCACCAGGTGTTGGTCTCCCACTCCACCGGGTGGTCGTCCGGCTCCGGCGCCAGCGGCTCGTCGGCCGGCTCGGCGATCCACGTCAACAGCATGGAGGCAGTACTTCCCATCCGGATTGCCCGTCCGGACTCCCCGCCCGGCCGGTACTCCGGCGTCCGGGCCTCAGGGGTCCTGTGGCGCCCGCACGCGGATCGCGCCGTTCGGGCGCGTGGCCGCACGACCGTCCGGACCGGCGCCCCGCCCCCCGTCCGGACCACCGCCCCCACCGTCCGTACCCCGACCATCCGCGTCCCGCCCCTCGAGGGTGAGCACCTGGTCGGCCAGCGGCAGGAGGGCCCGGTCATGGGTGATCAGGAGGGTGGTGCGCCCGGTCATCAGGCGGCGCAGCGCGGGGACGAGCTGCTCGACGGTGTGCGGGTCCAGGCCGCTGGTGGGTTCGTCCAGGATCACGACGGGGGTGTCGCGCAGGAACGCCCGGGCGATGGCGACGCGCCGGCTCTGACCGCCGGAGAGCTGGAATCCGTCGGCGCCGATCACCGTGCGGTAGCCCTCCGGGAGCGCCGTGACGAAGCCGTGGACCCCGGCGATGCGGGCGGCGCGTTCGATGTCGTCGGGGTGGGCGTCCGGACGGCCGTACGCGATGTTGTCGGCGATGCTCGCGTGGAACAGCGGGGCCTCCTGGGGCAGCAGCGTGACCGCTCGGCGCAGTGAGGCGAGGGTGAGGTCGCGCAGGTCCTGCCCGTCGAGGCGGACGGTGCCGGCCTGCGGGTCGAGGAAGCGGACCAGGAGCTTGGCGAGGGTCGACTTGCCGCTGCCGCTGGGCCCGCGGACGGCCAGGGTCTCGCCGGGGCGCAGGTCGAGGTCCACGTCGGCCAGGACGGGCGGTCCCGGGATGCCAGTGGCGCCCGAGTAGGCGGCGTGGACGCCCTGGAGGGTGACCCGGCCCTGGACCGGGCCGGTGTCCCCGGCCGTGGGGCGTTCCCGCACCGGGCTGCGGATCTCGTGCAGCTCCAGGACGCGTTCGCCCGAGGCGCCGGCCGCGCCGGCCAACGGGATGAGGGCGGCGAGCTGCTGGACGGGCTCGAACAGCTGGGCCATGAAGGCGGCGAAGGCGAGCAGGCCGCCGAGGCTGAGCTGTCCGTGGATGACCTGCAGGGCGCCGACACCCACTACGGCCAGACCGGCGAGCAGCTGCAGCACGTTGAGGAAGGGCTGGTACAGGCCGCTGACCCGGGCGGCGGCGAGTTCGGCGTCGAGCAGGCCCCGGCCCTCCCGGTGGACCCGTTCGACCTCCCGGCTCTCCTGGCCGCAGGTCCGGGTGACCACGGCGTTGCGCAGGGATTCCTCCAGCAGCGCGGTCACTCCGCCCGCGCGGCGCTGGACCTGTCGCTCCCGGCGCCGGATGACGCGTCCGAACAGGCTGGTGGAGAGGATGAACAGCGGTGCGGCCAGCAGCGCGGCCAGGGTGAGCTGCCAGCTCAGGTAGAACGCGGCGCCGGTGAACAGCAGCAGGCTGGCGACGGCCACCGCGCCCTCGACCAGCCCGGTGGCCACCATCCGCTCGATCTCGGCGATGTCGAAGGTGAGCCGCGCCACCAGGTCGCCGCGCCAGCGGCTCTCCAGCGTGTCGGGGGGCAGGGTGTGCAGGTGGGCGAGGGTGTCGGTGCGCAGGCGCAGCATGTAGCGCTCGGCGATCCAGGTGCTGGTGTACATGCCGGCGAAGGTCAACAGCCCGGCGGCGACGGCCGCACCGAGCATCAGGGCGGCGAGCGGCCAGAAATCGGCGAAGTGCCGGGGGACGAGCACGTCGTCGATGAGGTCCTTGAACAGCCAGACCGAGACGACCTCGCCGAAGGCGCCGACGACGAGCAGGGCCGCGCTCACCGGGAGCCAGCGCGCGTCGGGGCGCACCCACGGCCAGAACCGGCGAATGAGCTCCCGCAGCGGGATGACCGGCGATTCCGCCACCGGTCCCTGGTACTCGGCCTCGTCGGCCCCGTTGACCTTGTTGACCGCGTCGGCCTTGCCGACCGCCCGGTCACCCGGGGGCGTCACATCGCGCATGGGCAGGACCCGTTGCTCTCGGAGATGGTCGTTCCGGGATCCGGAAACGAGGTTCCGGGATCCGGAGCCGTCGTCCCCGGGTGGGGACGCATCATCCTCCGTGCGGAGGCGGCGCCGATCCCAGGGCGAGGGGCCGACGGTGACACCGTCGGCCCCTCGGGGTGACGCTAGTCGGAACTGCTGTGCGCAGTCCTAGCCGTAAGCACCGTCACCAGCAACCGAAACGACGGCGTCCACGGCGGTCGAAGTCACGACCGTAACCACGGCCCAGTCCCAGACCCAGGCCCAGGCCCCGACCTCGACCCCGGTCTCCAAAGTCACGACCGTAACCACGGTCTCTGTCTCCTCCACGACCGAAGTAACTCATCACGGCTTCTCTCTCTCGTCGTGTCGGCCCTCCGCGCACCCACGACCCGCACCGACGGCGCGAATTGCGGGGAACTGGAGGCCGTTACCGGTGGTCGAACCCTTCCGGCGGCCTGTCGGCGACGCCCGGATCGATTCGCCCCACTCCTCCAGTATCCGCCCACCGGGCGTATGCGCAGCTTCAGAGCCGGTCGGATTGTGCGGTTGCCGGATCCTGCGCCTGTTCGACGACCACTGTGACCGGTGTCCCGCCCGTCACGTTCAGCAACTCCCGGTACGTCATCGGGACGACGGTGTGCGGGTGTCCGGCGGCGGCCCAGAGCACCTCGTACGCGTCGAGCGCCGTGTCGACCACGGTGCGCAGCGGCGCCGGGTGGCCGGTCGGGGCGACGCCGCCGATGGCCTGGCCGGTGGCCTCGCGGACCTGGGCGGCGGTGGCTCGTTCGATCGGGCCGGAGCCCAACTGCCGTGCCAGGTAGGCGGTGTCGACCCGGTGGGCGCCGCTGGTCATCACCAGCAGTGGCGCGCCGTCACAAAGGAACACCAGGCTGTTCGCGATGGCGCCGACCTCGCAGCCCAGCGCGGCGGCGGCCTCGGCGGCGGTGCGGGCGGAGTCGGGCAGGACGCGGATCTCGCCGGGGACGCCGGCCACCGCCAGTGCCTCGGCGACGGCCTGACTGCGTGTGGGGAGTGAGGAGGTCATCGGCCCATCATGCCTTCCGCGCCGAGCGGCGCGAGGCGGCGCTCAGCACCGCCCGTACGCCCGCGGTGAGCACCGAGGCGTCCCGCCCGACACCCCACACGACCCCGCCGCCGGGCCCGCCGACCCGTGCCTCCACGTAGGCGACGGCGTCCCGCCCGGAGCCCACCGCGTGCTCGCCGAAGGAGAGGATCTCCGCCCCCACGGCGTCGGCCACCGCGTCCAGCGGCCCGGCGCCGGTGCCCCGGCGGCCGTCGACCTCGGCCCAGTCGTCCCCGACCCGCCACCGCCGGCCGGCCCCCGCGTCCAGGTACTCGGCCCGGAACAGCCCGTACAGCTCCTCCGCCGTCATCTCCCGTCCGCTGTCGTCGGTGGCCGCCTGCACCACCCGGGCGAAGTCGATCTGCAGCCGCCGAGGCAGTTCCAGCCCTTCCGCGGCCTGCAGCAGGTGGGCGATCCCGCCCTTGCCCGACTGGCTGTTGACCCGGATCACCGCCTCGTAGTCCCGCCCCAGGTCGGCCGGGTCGATCGGCAGGTACGGCACCGACCAGGGCGCCTCCCGCCGCGGGACGCCCAGTGCGGCGGCGGTCTCGGCGTGCCGGGCGAAGCCCTTGCGGATGGCGTCCTGGTGGGTGCCGGAGAAGGCGGTGTGCACCAGGTCGCCCGCGTAGGGGTGCCGCTCGTGGACGGGCAGCCGGTTGCAGTGCTCGACGGTGCGCCGGATCGCGTCGATGTCGGAGAGGTCCAGCATCGGGTCGACACCCTGGGTGTGCAGGTTGAGCGCCAGGGTGACGAGATCGACGTTGCCGGTCCGCTCGCCGTTGCCGAACAGGCAGCCCTCGACCCGCTGGGCGCCCGCGAGGACGGCGAGTTCCGCGCAGGCGACGCCGGTGCCGCGGTCGTTGTGCGGGTGGACGGAGAGGATCACCGCCTCGCGCCGTTCCAGGTGGCGGTCCATGTACTCGATCTGGTCGGCGTACACGTTGGGGGTGGCGATCTCGACGGTGGCCGGCAGGTTGTGGATCACCGGCCGCTCGGGCGAGGCGTCCCAGAGCCGGGTGAGCCCGTTGCACACCTCCAGCGCGTAGTCCGGCTCGGTCAGGTTGAACACTTCGGGCGAGAACTGGAACCGCAGGCCGTCCCGGCCCTCCCCCAGCCTGGCCATCAGCGTCGCGGCCGAGGTGATCAGGGCCCGGAGCCCGGCGCGCTCCTTGCCGAGGACGACCTCCCGCCACTGCGGCGCGGTGGCGGTGTAGAGGTGGACGACCACCCGGGGCAGGCCCGCGACGGCTTCGAAGGTGCGCTCGACCAGGTCGGCCCGGGCCGCCGTGAAGACCACGACGGTGACGTCCTCGGGCACGGCTCCGGGGGTGGTGGCCAGTTGGCGGACGAAGTCGAAGTCGGTGCGGCTGGCGGACGGGTAGCCGACCTCGATCTCCTTGAAGCCCATGGCCAGGAACAGGTCGAACATCCGCTGCTTGCGCGCCGGGTCCATCGGCTCGGCCAGTGCCTGGT
This sequence comes from Kitasatospora sp. NPDC054768, assembly GCF_053612025.1. Taxonomy (NCBI): domain Bacteria; kingdom Bacillati; phylum Actinomycetota; class Actinomycetes; order Kitasatosporales; family Streptomycetaceae; genus Kitasatospora; species Kitasatospora sp. NPDC054768. The sequence continues at coordinate 26,341 of NZ_JBSHBN010000032.1, read as the reverse complement.
TGCCGTCGCGCAGGTCGACGGGCACCCAGAGCGGGGCCCGCTCGATGCGACGGCCGGGCCAGCGGCGCAGCAGGGCGGGCACGTGCACCCGCTCGTGGGCGGGGCGGTAGCGGTGGGAGGGCATGGTGCCGCCGCGCTGGGGGTTCCAGGCGGGGGCGGCGGCCGGGACCGGCCCGGCGGGGGCGTGCAGGGTGGGGAAGCGTACGGGCGGTCGCATGACGGGGTTCCTCGCTCGGGGCGGACACCGGAGACCGGCAGGACGGCGCGCCGCAGCGGGGTGCCGGTCCGGTCACGCCCCGCTGCGGCCACCAAGAAGAAGGCCCCCCGGGGGGAGCGTCCACGGCTGCATGGCGGGTAGAGTAACCACGACCGAAGTCCTCAGACAACCTGACAGGTGAACCCGATGGCCGCGCTCCGCCCCTCCCCCCTCGCCGAACAGGCCGCCGCCCGGCTGGAGGAGCAGATCCGGGCCGGGCAGTGGCCGGTGGGCGGGAAGCTGCCGGGCGAGGTGGCGCTCGCCGAGGAGCTGGGCGTCGGCCGCTCGACCGTCCGGGAGGCCCTGCGCACCCTCGCGGCGGCGGGGATGGTGCGCAGCCGCCAGGGCTCCGGGGTGTACGTCACCGCCGACCGGCCCACCGGGGACTGGGCCTCCCGACTGCGCCGCGCGGAGCTGGCGCACGTCTACGAGGTGCGGACGGTGGTCGAGGTGCAGGCGGCCCGACTGGCGGCCGACCGCCGCACCGGGGCGGACCTCGCCGCGCTCGACGCCGCGCTGGCGGCCCGCCGGGCGGCGGGCGGGGCGGACGACGCCGCCTTCGTGGACGCCGACATCGCGCTGCACACGGCCGTGGTGGCCGCCGCGCACAATCCCGTCCTGGACGACCTGTTCGCCCAGTTCGCCCCGGTCCTGCGCGAGCAGCTGGTCGCCCTGGTCGGCCTGTTCGGCCTGCGCGCGGAGGATCCGGACCACGGCTACGACGCCCACGCGGACCTCGTCCGGGCCCTGCACGACGGCGATCCGGAGGCGGCCGGGCGGGTGCTGGCGGCGGAGCTGGAGGCCACCCGCTCCCGCCTGCTGGCGCCCTGACGGGGCACCCGGGGGCCGCACGACGGGGCGTCACACAGTTTTCACACCCCGGCCACCTGCCGGCCGGGCGCCGCGCCGACACTGTGTCGAGCAGGCCCGGAACCACCCCCTCCGCATACGCACCGTCAACGGGTGAGTGACCCTGTGTTCACCGCGTGTGCAAGCACGGCCCAGGCAGCGAACGGTTTTTCACTCCAATCACACGGTATGACTAGTATCGCTTCGTCAAAAAACCGTGCCCGGACGGCCCGCCCCTCACCGGCCGGCCGCCAGTCCCAAGGAGTCAGCTCTGCGCGCGCGTGCGAATCGGCGGCCCCCGACGCCGAAGGGCCCCCGCAGGCGTCCACGCCTGTCCCTGCGGACGGCGCTGCTCGTCCTGGCCGTCGTCCCCAGCATCGCCCTGGCCGCCCTCTGGGCTGTGACCAGCGGTGAGACCATCGCCGACTTCCAGCGACTGGCCGACCAGGCCACCGTCGCGCAGAAGGCCGGCCAACCGTCCAACATCGTCTACTACAACCTCCAGGAGGAGCGCCGGCTCAGCGCCGAGGCGCTCGCCCGGCCCGGCTCCAACGCCGACCAGCTGCGCCGCCAGCGCCAGCTGACCGACGACGCGGTGCGGCAGTTCCAGACCCTCTCCGGGGCGACCGCCGACAACGCCCCCGCCGAGGTCCGCTCCGCCGTCGCCGAGGCCCGCCAGGCCATGGGCAAGCTGGCCGAACAGCGTGCCGCCGTCGACCGCGCCACCACCGACCAGCAGAGCGTCTTCGCCTACTACACCGACCTGATCAGCGTCGACCTGCGGCTGTTCACCACGCTCAGCCGGGTCGACACCGGCGAGGTCACCTGGCTCTCCAAGACCCTGGTCAACTCCTTCTGGGCCAAGGAGATGATCTCCCGCGAGGACGCCGTCCTGGCCCGCGGCTGGCCCACCGGGCGACTGTCCGCCACCGACTACCAGCAGGTCCAGCAGCTGATCGGCGCGCAGGACCACCTGCTCAACGTCCAGGTCCTGCCGTACATCCCGGACGCCGAAGCACCGGCCTGGCGCGACCTGGTCAACAGCCCGTCCTGGCAGGCCAAGGCCGCCGTCGAGCAGGCCCTGCTCAAGCCCACCGCCGCCGACGCCGCCGGCACCGTCAGGCTCCCGGCCACCCAGGACCAGTGGCGCCAGGCCCTCGACGGGCTCAACCCGCCACTGGTCAAGGCCATCGAGGACCGCACCAACGGCATCATCGAGGTCGCCAAGAGCGCCATCATCGGCATGCTCACCCGGGTCGTGCTGACCACCGTCATCGGCCTGATCACGGTCGTCGCGGTCGTCATCGCCTCCTGGCGCCTGAGCCGCTCGCTGCGCCGCCGCATCAAGGACCTGCACACCCAGGCCGAGGAGATGCGGCGCACCCTGCCCGAGGTGGTCGAGCGCCTCGGCCGCGGCGAGCAGGTGGACGTCGAGGCCGAGACCCGCACCATCACGGCCGGCCCGCACGGCAACGGCACCGACGAGCTGGCCCGGCTCGGCCAGGCGCTCAACCTGGCCCGCTCCGCCGCCCTGGAGTCCGCCGTCGGCCAGGCCGAGCAGCACCGCGGCTTCGAGCGGCTGCTCCAGCGCATCGCCCGCCGCACCCAGCTGCTGATCGGCCGCCAGCTGCGCAAGCTGGACGAACTGGAGCGCAAGCACGACGACCCGGAGGTCCTGGAGGGCCTCTTCGACCTCGACCACCTCACCGCCCGCCTGCGCCGGTACGAGGAGAACCTCGTCATCATGGCCGGCGGCCAGCCGCAGCGGCGCTGGCGCAAGCCCGTCCCGCTGCTGGACGTGCTGCGCGCCGCGCAGGGCGAGGTGCAGGACTACCGCCGGATCTCGATCGACATCGAGGGCGACCCGTGGCTGTCCGAACGGGCCGTCGGCCCGGTGGCGCACGTGCTCGCCGAGCTGATGGAGAACGCCACCACCTTCTCCAAGCCGCCCACGCCGGTCGAGGTGCGCGCCGCCGTGGTCGGCCGTGGGCTCGCGATCGAGATCGAGGACCGGGGCCTGGGCATGGACCCGGAGCAGTACGACGCCGCCAACGAGCTGATGAGCCGCCCGCCGCGCACCGACGTGCTGGCCCGGGCCGACGACATCCGCCTCGGCTTCCACGTGGTCTCCCGGCTGGCCGCCCTGCACGGGCTGAGGATCGAGTTCCGCCCGTCCGCCTTCGGCGGCACCCGGGCGGTCGTGCTCGTCCCGGACGAGCTGGTCATCGAGGGCGACACCGGGCTGCCGGACGGCGCCGGCGGCACGGCCACCGAGCCCATCCCGCTGGTGCGCCGCTCGCGCCGGGCCGTGCGCTCGGCCTCCGACGAGACGCCCGCCCCGGTGCCGGCCGGTCCGCCGGTCGCGCCGGTGGACTCCTTCGGCCAGGACTCCTTCGGCCAGGGCGGCTTCGTCCCGCAGGCCGCTCCGGTGCCGCTGCCGCTGCCGCTCTCCTCGACGGGCGTCGGGGCGGACACCGGGGCGAGTGTCGATACGGGCGCGGAGACGACCGCCGGGACGACCGCCGGGGCCGAGCCGGAAGCCACCGTCCACGAGATCCCGCTGCCGGAGGCGCCGTTCCCGCACGGGCAGCCGTTCCCGCAGGAGCAGCCCTACCAGCCCGAACAGCCCTTCCCGCAGGAGCAGCCCTACCAGCCGTACGGGTCCGGGCAGACCTTCGAGTCCGGGCAGGCCTTCGGCTCCGAGCCGTCCCACTCCTCCGGGCCGTCGGTCCGGCCGGAGCAGCCGATCGAGCACAGCTCCCCGGCCGATCCGGCACCCGCCCTGGACGTCCCGGCCTACCCGGACATCGCCTACGCCAGGGTCACCGAGGCCGAGGCCCCGTACGCCGACGAGCAGTACCGCCCGGCCGACCACTACCGGCTGGCCGAGCGCCGGCAGCGCCGCGAGTACCGGACCTCGGTGCCGTTCAGCCCGGCCGAGGGCGACCAGGCCCCGCTGCCGCAGCGCGTCCGGCAGGCCAGCCTGGCGGCCGAGCTGCGGGTGCCCCCGCCGGAGCGGTCGCCGTGGGTCGAGCGGCCCGCCGCCGGGACCGCCGCCCCGCCCGCGGGCCCGGTCGAGCGCACCGACTGCCCGGTGCGGCGCTCGGGTGCGGCGATCGGCGCCTTCCAGCGCCAGTCCCGCGCCGCCCGGGCCCAGGACAGTGGCGAGCACCCGTTGCCCACCGCCCCGCCGGCCCCCTCCCCCGCACCCGCACCCGCACCCGCCGGCCACCCGGCTCCCGCGCCCGCCCCGTCCCCCTGGGCCCTTCCGGCCGCGGACACCCGAACCACACGAACGGATGACCAGTCATGAACCGCACGATCGCCACCCACCAGGACCTGGACTGGCTGCTGGACGGACTCGTCGACTCGGTGCCCGGGACCAGGAACGCCGTCCTGCTCTCCGACGACGGTCTCGTGGTCAGCCACTCCGGCACCATCGAGCGGGCCGACGCCGAGCGGCTGGCCGCCGTCGCCACCGGCCAGCAGAGCCTGGCCCGCGGGGTCGGGGCGCTGTTCGACGGCGGCCCGGTGCACCAGGTGATCGTCGAGCTCGCCGAGTGCTGGCTGTTCGTCATCGCCGCCGCCCAGGGCACCCACCTGGCCGTGGTCGCCTCGCAGGAGGTGGACGCCGAGGTGATGTCCGTCGCGATGCACACCCTGGTGCAGCAGGTCGGCCAGAAGCTCACCACCCCGGTCCGCGGCGAGGGCGCCCCCGCCGCCCCGGCGTCCTTCGACGCCTTCGCCTCCCGGAACCGGGGCTGACCCGGATGGGACCGTACGGGAACGACGCCTGGGGGGACGGCCTCGACGACGGCCGGCAGGCCGGCCCGCAGTCCGGCGGGGACGACGGCCGGCGGCGCGGCGCAGTGCCGCACTGGAGCGAGCTGGAGGAGGACGACGCGGAGGACGGGACGGGCAGCATGGTGCGCCCGTACACGATCACCCGCGGCCGGACCGCGCCCGAGCGCGACGACCTCACCCTCATCACCGTGCTCACCACGGTCGAGGCGGAGGCCGACGCGGCCCTGGCGCGGGGCAGCCGCGCCGGTGCTCGCGGCCTGCAGCCCGAACACCGGCTGATCCTCGAACGCTGCCGGCGCCCCATCGCCGTCGCCGAGGTGTCGGCGGGCCTGGACCTCCCGGTCTCGGTCACCAAGATCCTGCTGGGCGACCTGGTCTCCCAGGGCCTGCTGAAGGCCCGGGCACCGCTCTCGGTGGCCCGGGCCGCCGGGGGCGTGGACCTCGGCCTGCTCACGGCCGTACGCGAAGGACTCCGGAGACTCTGAACATGGCCACACCCCACTCCGCCATCGACGCCCCCACCGCCCCGGCCGCCGTCAAGATCCTGATCGCGGGCGGCTTCGGCGTGGGCAAGACCACCCTGGTCGGCTCGGTCAGCGAGGTCACCCCGCTGCGCACCGAGGAGTACCTGACCCGGGCCAGCGTCGGCATCGACGACCTGGCCGGCGTCGACCAGAAGACCACCACCACCGTCGCGCTCGACTTCGGGCGGATCACGGTCAGCCCCGAACTGGTCGTCTACCTGTTCGGCACGCCCGGCCAGGAACGCTTCTGGTTCATGTGGAACGACCTGGTCAACGGCGCCCTCGGCGGGATCGTCATCGCCGACACCCGCCGGCTGGAGACCAGCTTCGCCTCCATCGACTTCTTCGAGAGCCGGGGCATCCCGTTCGTGGTCGCGATCAACTGCTTCCACAACACCAACACCCGCACCCCCGACGAGATCCGGGCCGCGCTCGACCTCGACCCGCAGGTGCCGATGCTGCTCGGGGACGTGCGCGAGCGCGCCTTCGGCCGGGACCTGCTGCTCGCCCTGGTCGACCACCTGATGGACCTCGCCGCCACGCGCGCCGGCTGAACCGGTCCCGGCCGAGCCGTACTCGGCCGAACCCTCATGCGGCCGACCGGCGTCGGCCGCATCCCCGCAGCCGACCGGCACCGGCCGGCTCCGGCCGAGCCCCCACACCTCCTGCGAACTTCCCTTCGGAGCGACCCTCATGACCAGACCCCTGCGCGTCCTCGTCAACGGTGGCGGCATCGGCGGCCTCACCCTCGCCACCGCCCTCGCCCAGCGCGGCCACCGGGTCGACGTCGCCGAGCTGCGCGAGCAGCTGGAGGCCCTCGGCGTCGGCATCATCCAGCCGTCCAACGCCCTGCACGTGATGCGCGAGATCGGCGTCCTGGAGGACTGCCTGTCCGTCGGCTTCCCGTGGGAGGTGCTGACCATCTGCGACCCGGCCGGCGCCACCCTCGCGAAGATCCCGCAGCCCCGGATGGGCGACGTGCCCTCCAACAACGGCATCCCGCGCCCCGCGCTGGCCCGCGTCCTGGCCGACGCCGCCGCCGGGGCGGGCGTCACGGTCCGCTTCGGCACCACCATCGGCACCCTGCACGAGGACGCCCACGGCGTCGAGGTCGCCCTCACCGACGGGCACGTCGGCCGCTACGACCTGGTCGTCGGCTTCGACGGCATCGGCTCGCCGCTGCGCCGCCACCTGTACGGCGAGACGTACGTCCCCGAGTACACCGGCTTCGCCAACTGGCGTGTCACACTGCCGCGTTCGCCCGAGGTGCAGGGCGTGGTGATGTCCTCCGGCAACCTCAGCGCCAAGGCCCTGCTCACCCCGATCAGCGCGGAACAGATGTACCTGGGCTCGGTCTTCGCCGAGTCCGAGGACTTCCGTCCGGACCCGGAGCGCGCCCACGAGCAGCTGCGCGAGCGGCTGGCCGGCTTCGGCGGGCCGATCGCCGAGGCGCTGGCGCTGATCACCGACCCGGCCGCCGTGGTCCACTCGCGGATCTCCCAGGTCACCGTCGAGGAGCCCTGGCACGTCGGCCGGATCGTCCTGGCCGGCGACGCCGCCCACGCCTCCACCCCGCACCTCGCCCAGGGCGCCGCGATGGCCGTCGAGGACGCGCTCGTGCTCGCCCTGAGCCTGGACGCGGCCGACACCGTGCCGGCCGCCCTCGCCGCCTGGGAGGAGCGCCGCCGCCCCCGCGCCATGTGGGTCCAGGCCCTGTCGCGGGCCGTCCTCAAGCAGGAGACGGGCACGCCGACCACGCCGGAGGAGGACGAGCTCCTCAAGGTCGGCATCCCGGGCGCGGCGCACGTCCTGGTCCAGCCGTACTGAGGTCTGCGACCTCGCCCGGCATGGGCCCAGCGGCGCGTTCCGGCGCGCCGCTGGGCCGGCCGGCGGGGCGGCGGGGCGGTTCAGCGACCGGCCAACTGCAGGATCCGGTACCCGAGCCACCCCGGCAGGACCAGCGCGAGGGCCAGCCCCGCCATCACCAGGTCGGCCTTCCTGGTGGCGAGTTGCGCCCTCCAGGCCATCGCCCGCTGCCGCCTCCCGGTCGTGGCCAGCGCCCTGTGGATGGTGCGGACCAGGTGCACGGTGGGCGTCCGCAGGGAGGAGCCGCCCGGCCGGGCCGTCCACACCGTCCGCCCCGTGCGCTCCTTCACCGGGAACACCCGGGGGGTCCAGTGGGCGTCGAAGGCGATGACGGCTCCGACCCAGTGCCCGCCCACGACCATCTCCCTGGGCAGCAGCGGGGTGGGGAGGCTCGCGTTCACCTGGCCGGCCAGCTCCGGAAAGCCGCGCGGGGCCAGCAGGATCAGCTTCGCCGGCGGCTGGGTGGCCCGGGCCTCCCCGATCTCCCACCGCAGGCCTTCCCCCGGCCCCAGCCGCAGCACGATCAGCTGGGACAGGTCCATCAACCGCCGCACGGTGCCCTGCCAGTCGTCGAGCGGCAGGTAGAACCGGGCCGCGCCCAGGAGCGGAAGGGTCTCCCCCGGCCGCCCCACCGCGATCACGGGACCGACGGCGCCCAGCGCGGCGGCGAACTGCACCTCCCGCGCGCGGAGGTCGCTCCTCGCCCTGTCGTCCACCCGGGCGGCCGCCTCGTCGTCGTCGAAGCTGCGCAGGTAGAGCACGGGTCTGCGACCGTCCCGGAGCAGGGCCTGGGCCGCCCCGCGAGCCGCGTACGGACGGGTGCGGCGCAGGACCAGGAGGCCGGCCCCCGCGGCCGCGACGCCGCCCGCCAGCAGCAGGAGCGACGCCTCCGGCGGGAGCGCGGCGCTGCGCTCCGACACGGCGACGGCGAGCGCGCCGCCCCCGGCCAGCACGCACCCGGCGGTGTTGGCGGCCAGGACGGCCCGCCGGCATCGCGGCCGCCGGGTGCCGTAGCGGTCGACGAGCGCGACGATCTCGGCGACCCCCGACCGTCGGCGGTGCCGCAGCCACAGGGCCGGCCCGAGCAGCGCCAGGGCGACCGCCCCGCACCACAGCGCCCCCGCCCTGCTCGCGCGCACCTGCTGGCCCACGCCCACGTTGACCAGCAGGTGCAGGGCCGCGTACGCCGCCGCGAGCGCGACCGCCGTGATCCACCGGGCGAACATCCGTAGCCGGGACGACACGCCGACCACCCCCGAACCCTCGCGCAGCCGTTGAGCAGGACCCTTCAATCCGATACCGCAACGGACGGGCCGTCATGCGTGTGCGATCGGAGCCGGTTCCCCGGCGCACGCCCCGAGCGGGACGGCCCGGAGCGCGTCCGGGCCGTCCATCAGCGGATCCTCCGCAGCGTCACGCGCCGGGCGCCTCCGCCCCGGTGGGCGCCGGGCACTCCTGTTCGGCCGGGTCGCCGCGCCGGCCGACGGACGGCCGACCTGCCGACGGGCGGCCGGCTGGACGGCGCACGCCGCATGCCGCACGCCGCTTCGAACCCGTCGGCCACGAGGGGTTCGTGCGGATCAACCCGCCGAACGGAGCGGCGCCGAACGGGCCGAGGGCACCGGCCGGCTGATCTGGTCCCGGCGGTCCCACACCGCCTTGGAGATGCGGGCGAGCAGGCGGGCCGCCGGGTCGGTGCGGTCCGTGCCGTCGGCGAGCGGGCCGGTGTAGCAGACGGCGATCAGGTAGGGCGGGCAGTCGGCCGCCTGGACGAGGCCCACGCCGAGCCGGGTACCGGGGATCCAGCCGTTCTTGAAGGCGATCCGGGTGTTGGAGGGGAGGCCGGCGGCCAGGTCCACCCGGAACTCGTTGCATTCGAGGAGGCCGAGGAGTTCGGGCTCGTCGGCGAGCGAGCGCAGCAGCCGGACCAGGTCGCGGGCGCTCACCCGGTTGTGCACGCCCCGGGCGCGCGCCGCGTAGTCCTCGATCCCGCGCGGGGTGGCGCTGTGCGTGGCTCCGGCGCGGCGCCACACGTCGGCGACGGCCTGCTGGGTGGTGCGGGCCAGGCAGATGTTGGTGGCGAGGTTGGAGGAGTGGGTGATCATCCGCTCGGCGAGCAGCCGGAGCGGGACGTGGGTGCCGAGCAGCTCCCAGGGCAGCGGATCGCTGTCCCGGTCCGGGTCGTTGCCGAACTCCCCGCCCACGACGGACTCGAAGCGGTTCACCACGGGGACTTCGGCGTCGAGACCGACGCCGCCGCGGCAGAGCGCGGCGAGCACGGCGACCTTCATCGTGCTCGCGGCGTCGTGCAGTTCGTCCGGGTTGTGGAGGAACACCGGCTTCGAGTCGCCCATCCAGGGGGCCACCACCACAGAGAGCATGGAGGAAGGGTAGGGCAGAACAGGTCGGACCTCGACGGTTGCGGCGCACGACACGAACCCGCGGCCGCCGCGACGGCCCGTCAGCCGCCGGGAGGCGGCGCCACGGGCTTGCGCAGCAGCCACTGGCCGGCCGTCCGCCGCGGCTGCCGCACGACGATCCGGCCGTGGCGCTTCCTGCCGACCAGCTCCACGCGCAGGGCGACGGGCCCGCCGGAGTCCGGCGCCCGGTCGTTCCTGACCCTGCTGAACTCCAGTGCCAGGGCATCGGAATCGACCACGACGCCGGGCCCGGTGATCAGCGTCAGGGTCTTGCCCTCCATGTCCAGGTCGATCCGCAGGGTGTCCTGGGTGATCACCGCCCGGGTGAAGTCGAGCGTCACGTCGCACCACTCCACGAAGAGCTCCAACCGTCGCGGCACCACCCAGCGCCCCTCCCGCCTGACCGCGCTCCACCGCTGGTCGATCCGCAGGACGTCCTTGACCTCCGTCACCACCCCGTCGGCGGAGATCGACACCGGCGGCAGGTCGGCCGTCAGCCCGGCCAGTTCACCGAGCGTCCGCGCCGACAGGGCGGCCTCCAGGCGCTCGTCCAGCTCGCCCGGGGTCAGCCGGCCGTCGCCCGCCGCGACCCGCAGCAGCTCGGCCACCCGGTCCCGGTCGGCGTGGGAGGCCCGCATCCCGAACTGCTGCGGGCCTCGGCCGGAGTGCGTCCCGGCGGGCACGATCTCTCCCGGCATACTTCCCGTCCTGAACTCGACGATGGTCGTCACGCGTCGGGGTCGGCGACACGGACGGGAACTCACGATATATCGCGATAGGGGTTCCCGCCAGACCCGCTCAGCGGGACGGGCCGTCCGCGGCGCGCGGGCTCACCAGCATGCGGATGTCGTCGGCGGCCCACAGCACGAACCGTTCGACCGGGACCACCCGGTGGCCCGGCTCGGGCCGGAAGCCGAGCCGCTTGAGCAGGACGGCCAGCAGCACCAGGGCCTCCGTCATGGCCAGGCCCGCCCCCTCGCAGGCGCGCGGGCCCAGGCCGAACGGGATCCAGGCCAGCCGGGGGCGCCCCGCCGACTCCTCGGGGGTGAACCGCTCGGGCCGGAACCGCTCCGGCTCGGGCCAGTACGCGGGGTTCAGGTGGACGGCCAGGATCGGGAGGAGGACCACCGCCCCGGCGGGGACGGTGTACCCGCCGACGGCCAGCGGACCGGCGGTCCACCGGGCGCCGTACGGGCCGGGCGGGTAGCGGCGCAGCGACTCGCGCAGGACCATCCCCAGGTACGGCAGCCGGTGCAGGTCGGCGTGGTCGGGCGCCGGGCGGTCGCCGAGGACGCGGTCGAGCTCCTCGGTGACGCGCGCGGCCGCCTCCGGGTGGGCGGCGAGCAGGTGCAGCGTCCAGGAGACGGCCACGCCCGTGGTGTGGTGGGCGGCCAGCATCACGGCGAGGACGGTGTCGCGGATCCTCGCGGGGCTCTCGCCGGCCTCGACGAGGGCGCCGATCAGGTCGCTGCGGTCGCCGGTGTTGGAGCCGCCTGCGCCGCGGTCACCGGTGCCGGGGCCGCCGGCGCTCGGGCCGTCCGGGCGGTGCGCGGCGATCACCCGGTCGACCGTCGCCCGCAGCCGGGCGAGGGCCCGCGCGGTCCGTTCGACGTGCTGCTCCGGGGCCTGCTCGGCCGGATCCCGGTAGAGGCGCTCCAACTGGTCGGCGAGCACCACCTCGAAGGCCTCGACCACGCCGTCCGGGTCCTCGACCTCGCCGCCCAGGGCGTAGCCGCAGACCATCCGGAGGGAGAGCCCGGCCAGTTCCCGCTGGAGCTCGACGGACCGCCCGGCGGGCAGGGCGGCCCAGCGGTCGGCGAGCCCGGTCGCCAGGGCGGCGAAGCGGGCGACGTGCCGTTCGTGCGAGGGCCGTCCGGCCAGGACGGTGAGCAGCAGCCGGCGCCACGGCCCGTGCTCGTCGGCCGGGAGCACCTGGAGGTTGCCCGCCTCGAACAGCGGGTCCAGGAAGGAGAACAGCCGCCGGGGCCGCTCGTCGAGGTGGACCGCGGCCTCCAGCAGCACCGGATCGGCGATCGACACGGCGGTCCCGGCCCCGGGCAGCCGGAGCCGCGCGACGGGTCCGTACTCGGCGTGCAGCCACAGCTGGTAGGCGTGCAGGCCACCCGCCCGCGCGATGGCGCCCACCCCGCCGTCGGCGCACGGTTCGGGCCCCGGGATCTCCATCGCACCTCCTCGTGACGGCGTGGGGAGTGGGGGGGGGCGGCGTGCCACACACCCGTCCAGCGCCGGCGGGAGTTTTAGAATTATAGTAAAACCACCCGCGCCCCCGCCCACGGCGTCGCGGGCCCCCCCCCGCGGGTGGCCCCGTGGGGGGCCCGGGTCAACCACTGCCACCCCGGGGTGGGGGCGGGGTTCGGGGGGGGGGCCCCCCCCCCCACGCTCCGGTCCTGCTCCGGCGTCAGTTGACGAAGTAGCTGAACCCGACCGTCGCCGCGGACATCCCGGCGGCGATCTCCCGCGTCAGCGACCCCTGGCAGTTCGCCGCGGAGTACACGTCGACCCTCGCGTCCGTGAGGTTCTGGACGAGCACGGGCGACAGGGTCGGGTAGCACCCCCGGGCCGGGTTCTGGTGCGCCACACCGTTCACCACCAGCACCCCCGTCGCCGCCTGTGCGGGCACGGCGAACGCGAGCACTCCGGCGGCGGCCAGCATCCCGACCGCGGCAATCCGACGACGCATGACTGTTCTCCCTTCCGAGGGCGCACAACCGGTCGCGGCGCCCTTCCGGGGCATGGATTCCCCCACCGCCCCGTCCACGCCGGAACCCCCGCCGCAATCCCCCGAACCGACGCGGGCGTACGGGCTCCTACCGGGGATACGGCCGCCCGCCCAGCGCGGCCCGCGCCGCACCCGCCAACCGCTCCCGCACCGCCGCCCCCGCTTCTCCTCGTCCCGGCCGTCCCCCCGTCCCGGTCGGCGCACGCCTAGCGCCGCAGGTGGCGGCTCACCTCGCCGACCAGGGTGATCCGCACCCGCCGCTCCGCGAACCGCCACCGCCCGTCCTCCCCGCGCGCGAAGCGGTCGTGGTAGCGCCCGGCGGCTACCGGCCGGGCGCCGCGGCCAGCCGGGAGATCTCGGCGGCGACGGCCTCCGCTTCGGCGGCGACGGTGACGCGGGCGACGCCGTCCAGGCCCGGGTGGGTGCCGACCCGGACGGAGTGCCGGGCGTTGCGCAGCAGGTCGAGGTCGTTGATGTCGTTGCCGAAGGCGTTGTACGCGTCGATCCCCAGCGAGGTCAGCGCCTCCCACTTGTTCGTGGTGCCCGGGGCGAAGTCGATGATCGCCTCGTCGAGGTGGTGGTTGACGGTCATCCCGAGCGCGCGGCCGGCCTCCGCGAGGGCCGCCGGGTCGGTCGCGTCGACCACCAGGAACTTGACCACGGCGGGGAGTTCGGCGAGCTCCACCCGGCGGGCGAGGCCGCCCTGGTCGACCCGGCCGCGGATCGGGTGGTCGGCCGGTCCGGTGTAGGCGTAGTCCCACGGGCCGTCGGCGAGGTAGCCCGCCCGGAACCGCTCGACCTCGGTCAGCAGCCGGTCGAGGTCACCGGCCTCGAACGCGGCCCGCGCCCGCACCCGGCCGTCGACGGAGACCAGGCTGCCGTTGCCGCCGATCAGCGTGGCGGCGGGAAAGGCCCCGTCGAGGACGGGCAGGAGGTCGCGGACCGGCCGGGCGGAGGCGAAGACCAGCTGGTGCCCGGCCCGCTCACAGTCCGCCAGCGCGGCGAGGATCCGGCGGTCGATCGTCCGCCCGTCGAAGCAGAGGGTGCCGTCGATGTCGAAGACCGTGGTGCGGGCGCTGGTGGTGATCATCGTGCGATCGTATCCAGGCGGTGCGGTGCAGGATCCCGCGGCCCTTCGGGTACGCCCTCCGACAGTTCCCCGCCGTCCGGGCGGGACGGTCACGCGCGGGCCGGGCCGGTCGCCGGTCGCGCCGCGCGGCGGTGGCGCACGGGTGGCGGGCGGCACTGGTGGTCGGCGGGGCGCTCCCGGCTGCGGATGCTCCGCGAGCCGGCCATGACGAGGATCCTGTTCTCCGGCCTGAGCCTGGTCTCGGTGCACAGCGGCATCGGCGTGCTCGGCGCGCTGTACCTCCACGACGTGACGGCCCTCGGCCCCGGTCCGAGCGCCGCCGTCCTGGTGGCGGTCCAGGTGGCGGGGGCGGCCGGCCGGATCGCGCTGGCGGCCTGGAGCGACCGCAGCCGTGCCGGGCGGTACCGGCCCGTCCTGGTCTGCCTGGGCGCGGTGGTGGCCGGGTTGACGGCCCTGACGACGCCGGCGGGCCACTCCCCCCTGGTGGCCGCCCTCCTGTTCACCTGGCTGGGCTTCTTCGGCATCGGCTGGTACGGCCCGTGGGTGGCCCACCTGGCGAAGTCGGCCCCACCGGGCCGGACCGGCTTCGCCCTCGGACTGGTCATGGCCGTCAACCAACCGGCCGTCGTCCTGGTCCCGCCCGCCCTCGGGCTGCTCCGCGACACCACCCACGGTTTCACCGCCGCCTGGGCCGCCTCGCCGCGGCCACGGCCGCGACCCTCGTGCTGACCGCCCGCGGCGGTGGCGGCGGGCACGGCACCCCTGCCGCCACGGGCCGCACACCGGCGGGTACCGTACGGCCGTGAGCAACGAGACGCCTCCCGGGTGGTACCCGGTCCCCGGTCCGGACGGCGCCCCCGGCCACGAGCGCTGGTGGGACGGCAACGCCTGGACCAGCGACGTCCGGCCGGTCCAGGGCGGCTACGGCTACCCGGGCCAGGAGGCGCCCCCGGCGCAGCAGGCGTACCCGGGCCACCCCGGCCCGCAGACGTACCCGGGCCAGCAGACGTACCCGGGCCCGCAGGCGTACCCGGCTGCGGGCTACGGCCAGCCCGGCCCCGGCTACCCGCCGATGGCCGCGGCCCCGCTCCCCGCCCCCAGGCGGGCCAAGCCGGGCGTGATCATCGCCGTCGCGGTCGGCGTCCTGGCGGTCGGCGGCAGCGTCGCCGGAGTCGCGCTCAGCCACGGCGGCGACCCGACGGCGGACCCGACCACCGACCCCACCGTTTCCGTCAGCCGCAGCGCCGGCCCGACCACGAGCCCCGGCCCCACCCCGAAGCCGGCCACGCCCAAGCCCGCCCCGGTCCTCAGGAGCACCGTCGCGGACCAGCAGCACTCGATCACCCTCCCGGTGTTCGAGGGCTGGGAGGTGACGACGACCGACACCCCGCAGTGGTCGGTCTACCTCGGCAGTGGCCGCTACACCTGCGCGAACGGCAAGGCCTGCATCCGCGGCCGGTTCTCGGTGGAGAAGAACACCATCCAGGGCGACAGCGCGAAGGCCGCCGCCGACGCCGCCATGCCGACCGTCGCCAAGCAGATCTTCAGCGGGATGACCTCGCAGACCGACTACGGCTCGGGCAGCCTCGCCGTCGCCGGCGTGGCCGGCTACGCGACCCGCTGGCACATCACCAACGCCGACGGCACCCAGGGCTACGTCCTGCTGGCCGCCCTCCCCGCGAAGGGCGGGGGCTACGTGGTCTTCGACGGCGGCGTGGACGACGACCCGGCCGCCCCGGACGTCTCGGTGCTGGACCAGATCCTCCTGGGCGTCAAGAAGGACGACACCCCCACCAGCGGCACCTGACGTCCCGTTCCGGCGGTGTCGCGACCGCCGTCGCCCTCGCGGTCACGACCGTAGCCGCCCCGCCTCCGGGCACGGGCCGCGCGGCTACGCCGACCGGTCGTCCGGGAACCGCTCCGGGAAGGTGGGCGGCGGGAGCGGGAGCGGGCGTGCGGTGGGCCGGTCGCTGCGGCGCAGGACGAAGACCACCGGGAGGGCGATCAGGCTGGGCCCGGCGAGCAGGCCGGCCAGCCACTGGCGGCCCTCCAGGCCGACGATCACCGAGCCGGCGAGCATTCCGGCGGCGAGCACGAATCCGGCCGCCAGTCCGCCGGCGTAGAGCTGGTGGGCGCGCTGGTCCTTGCGGTCCTGAGCCGCGATCCGGGCGCGCTCGGTCACGTGCTCCTCCCGCATCCGGGCCGCTTCGAGCACCGAGGCCGACGCCGTCCGCTCGCGTTCCAGCGACGCCTGGTGGCGTTCCCGGGCACTCTCCCGGGCGTGTTCGCGCCGGAGTTCCAGTTCGAGGTGCTCCAGGGCCACCCGCAGGTGCTCGGGCGGAAGTCGGGCCCACTGGGTGGCGATCTCCAGGGCCGTCGGACGGCGGGTGCGGCTCTCCTCGGGGGTGGTCACCGGTCGTCACCTCGGGGCGTGGGGGCGGTGCGGTCGGGGCTGCGGGCGGCGCCCGGCGGCGGGCCGAGCCGGAGGAAGAGGCGTTCCAGGCCCTCGGTGACGGTCTCGGCGGCCACCGGGGTCAGCGGGTCGTCGGCGTACTCCAGCAGGGGCCGGTGCCCGGCCCCGGCGCCGCTCCCGGCGACCGCCGCGTCGCCGTCCGCCCAGGCGAGGACGCTGCCGGAGACGTCGGACCGGTAGACCGGCCCACTGCCCACCGGCCCAACCTCCGAAAGGCCCTCCGAGAGACCCGGCGGCAGGCCCGCGGGGACGGGGAACCCCAGGCCCATGGGTGCGGGCCCGGTCGGCAGCGGGCTCTGAACGCGCCTCCCGGGCCCGTCCGCCCGTGCGCCCGGTCGTGGCGGCGTCGGCAGCGCCAGCGCGGCCAGCACCGCCGCGGCCAGCGCCGGAACGGCCGCCCACCAGCCGATCCCGGTGGCGGCGTACAGGACCAGCGTCCCGGCCCAGACCAGGACGGCCGCGCCGCCGAGCACCGAACGTCTGCTCCCCACACCGCCCCCTATCCTCCGATCCGAGCCTACCCATGACGAGGGCCCCCCGGTCGGAGAACTCCGCCGAGGGGCCCGGAAGGTGGCGAGGGGTCAGCTGTGCTGCGGGGCGGGCAGTGTCGCCGAGCCCGTGAGCAGCGGCCACTCCCGGTGGAACGGCGGCAGGGGCAGCTTGCCCTCGATGATCGGGGTGCCGAAGACCTTCAGGTGGGCGAGCAGCGAGCCGTTCAGGTCGACGCCACCGACCAGCGACCAACTGCCCTGCGCCTGTGGCGGGTTGCCGGAGGAGTCGGCGACCAGCGAGCCCTCCGCCTGGGCGCGCAGGTAGGGGGCGACGGTGGTCTCCACGCCGACGGTGTCGTACAGGCCGAGGCTGATCTCGGCGCCGAGCGCGGCCCGAACGCCCGCCTTGCCGTTGAGGCGCACGTGCACCGGGGTGACCTTGGTCTCGGCGCTGGTGGCCGGGGTCCAGCCCTTGCCGCCGGTGTAGTCGGCGCGCACCGCCCAGGTGCCGGTGGCGTCCTGTTCCGCCTCCAGGTGGACCTGGCCGTCGGCGCTGACCTCCAGGTAGCAGGTGAGGCCGAGGTTGACGACCACCGGCAGGCCGGCGACCGTCAGCACCGGGCTGGCCTGCAGCTTGGCGAAGGGCACCCGGACGGGGGCCGCGCCGGTGCTGCGGGCGGCGTCGCCGGTGACCTTCCACTGGGCGTGGGCGCCGAGGTCGAAGCCGATCGAGGCGGTACGCGGGCTGCCGGCCGCCGCGCCGTGGTAGGCGAAGTGGACGGCGGGGTGGAGCTGGAGCGAGCCGGAGGCGTCGAGGCTCGCGCCGTCGGGCAGCGGGACGGGGGCCCTGAGGTTCACCTCCAGGGTGCCGGAGGCGTCGGCCTGGACGCCGTTCCCGGTCAGGCCGGCGGTCGCCTTGAGGTCCTTGACCAACGGGGTCACGGTGATGCCGTGCGGGTCGACGGGGACGTTGCCGTCGGCCTCGGTGCCGCCGAGGAGTTCGGCCAGGGTGGCCGGACGGGTGGTCAGGGCGATGGTGCTGCCCGCGCCGGGCCGGACGCCGGTGACGGCGACCAGCGCGCCCTGCGGGGCGGCGGCGGTGGGCGGGCTGGCGATCAGCTGTCCGGGCTGGACGGCCGCGGCCGCGACTGCGGCCGGCGGGACGGCGCCCGGCGAGGTCGTGGCCGAGGTCGTGGCCGAGGCTGTGGGCGAAGCCGTGGGCGAAGCCGTGGCCGGGGCCGATGCCGGGGCGGCCGGCCCCGTCGCCGACAGCACGGCCGTGCCGCCCGCCGGGTCGTAGGCCGTCAGCTGGAGGTTCTTCGCCGCCGCCGTGACGGCGCCACCGTCCTTGCCCGGGCTGCCGATCGCGGCCTGGTGGTCCCCGACGGGTGCGGCGGTGACGGTGGTTCTGCTCGGGGTCGGACGGCCGGCGGCGGGGCTGCCCGCCTTGGCGCGCGGGGTGCCGCCGGCGGGCGGGGCGGCGGCCGGGCTGCCCCCGGCGGCGGTCGCGGCCGGGTCGGCGACGGTGGCGGCGGCCGGTGCGGCACCGGCCTGGGAGGTACCGGGGCTGGTCGGCCCGCACGCGGCGGCCCCGGCGAGGACGAGGGTGAGGACGGCGGGGCCGGCGGCCCTGCCTATGGAACTCTTGAACACGCGGCGTCATGTTACTGACGAGGAATAAGTTTGTCGAAGACAGGCCAAAAAAGCCGGACCGATCAGGTTTAACCGCAGGTCATCCGAGGTTCGTCAGAGTGGAGGGATCAGCCGGGCGAGCCGGGCCCCGCCCCAGCCGCGCCACCGGCAGCGGCGACCCGTCCAGCGCACCGACCCCGCCCATGCCCCTGCCCGCGCCCCTGTCCGTGTCCTCGCCCTCGCCCGAGAGCTCGGCGAGGTACCGCGAGCGCGCCATCGGTTCCGCCCCGAGGCTCCGCACGTGCGGCCCGTCCCACTGCGCGTCGAGCAGCCGCCCGCCCGCCGCGCCGAACCTCGCCCCGAGGTCGGCGACGGCGACCCGGGCGGCGTCCGGACGGCGGTGGAACATCGAGTCCAGGCTCAGCACCGGGCCGACCACCACCCCGAACACGCCGCCGATCAGCTCCTCCCCCTCCCACACCTCGCCGCTGTGCGCCGCCCCCAGCCCGTGCAGCTTCATCAGTGCCGCCGCCAACTCCTCCGTGAGCCAGACCGGTTGACGCCCCTCGGCGCACGCCGCCAGCACCTGGCCGAAGGCCCGGTCCGCGCTCGTCCACCACGAGGACCGGTTGCGCAACCGCCGCTCCAGCCGCCTCCCGAGCCGGACGCCGTCGGGCACGATCACCGGCCTCGGGTCGGGCGACCACCAGGCCAGCGCGTACGGGTCCGTCCCGCCCGGCAGCAGCGCCACCTCGCCCGCCTCGACGGCGTCCCCGTACAGCGCCTCGCTGTACGCGCTCGCGTACACGTCCGCCGCCGGCAGCGGGAACAGCCCGCGCCGGTACGCCGCCAGCAGTTCTCCGGGCCCGAGCGACCCGCCGAAGGCCACCGGGCCCTCGCCGGAGCCGAGTCGCCCACCCAGCGCGTCGAAGAGGCTCGCGTCGGAACGGCTCCCCTCGGAACGGCTCCCCTCGGAACGGCTCACGGCGACGCCGCCCGCAGGAAGCCCTCCCGCTCCAGCCCCGCCAGGTAGTGGTCGATCAACCCGCCCTCCACCGGAGGCAGTTCGATCCCGCTCCCGGCCAGCGCCGCGTCCGCGTTGGCCCGCTCGAACAGCGGGAACGTCGGCCGGAAGTACATCTCGCTGATCGACAGGTCCGTCCCCGGCGCGCGGTCCACGAACAGCGGGACGAACGGTGCGATCGGGTGCGTCGGGTTCCCGGCGGCGAACCGGACCAGCCGCCGCACCCAGTCCCCGTACGGCAGTGGGGCGATCCGGTGGCCGCGCGCCCGCAGCCGCTCGGCGAGGTCGGCGAGGACGCCCGGCCGCGGGGAGGTGAGGTGGTAGACCTCGCCGGCGGCCGGTGCGTGGGCGGCGATGTGGGCGACGGCCCGGGAGAAGCGGTCGGCGGGGACGAAGTCGAGCAGCAGCTGCACGTCCGGGCAGGTACCGCTGTCGGCCAGGTAGGCGATCAGCGCGCACAGTTCGGTGCCGGTGTTCATCGCCCCGTCCGCGAGGTCCCCGGTGACGTCGTTGGTGCGCAGCACGGTGACCGGCAGGCCGGCGGCGGCCGCGTTGTGCAGCAGCTGTTCGGCGACCCACTTGCTCTCGACGTAGCCGACGCCGAGCCGTTCCGGGTGGGCGAGCGGGGTCCGCTCGGTGACCTTCGGGACCCCGGCCGCGCCGAAGCCGGCCAGGACGGCGAGGGTGGAGAGGTAGTGCACGGGGATGCCCCGGCTGTGCCCGGCGAGCCGGACGACCTCCCGGGTGCCGCCGACGTTGGGGCGGCGCAGCTGGTGGTACGGGTAGAGGAAGTTGACCTGCCCGCCGAGGTGGTGGATCGCGTCGAGGTGCCCGGCCAGCCAGTCGAACCGGTGGTCCGTCAGCCCGAGTGCGGGCCGGGTGAGGTCGCCGACCAGCGGCACCACCCGCCGGTCGGCGAGGTCGTGCCGCAGGAAGCGCTGCTGCGCCGCCCGCAGCCGTTCCAGCGCGTGTTCCTCGTCGGGCGCGCGGACCAGGCAGTGGATGCGGGCCCGGGTGGTGGCGAGCAGCGTGTGCAGCAGGTGGGCGCCGCAGAAGCCGGTGGCGCCGGTGAGCAGGATCTCGGCGGGCTCGGCCCGGGAGGGCGCCGGGCTCCAGGACTGCCGGAGGTCGTCGGTGAGCCGGGCCTCCGCGAACCAGTCGACGCCGGCGTCCCGTTCGGCGCCCGCGGGGCCCTCCGTGCGCGCCGCCCGCAGGGCCCCCGCGAAGGCGTGCAGGACGGGTTCGCGCAGCAGTGCCCGGGTGAGCGCCCGCACCTGCCCGACGTCGATGCCGAACATGATCCGGGCCCGCGCCAGCATCTCCATCGCGAGCAGCGAGGTGCCGCCGAGCGCGAAGAAGTCGCCGTCCGGGCCGACGTGTTCGACGCCGAGCAGCTCCACCCACAGCTGCCCGACGGCCGCCTCGACCGCGTCCGCACCGGACGCACCCGCTCCGGCCGGAGCAGCCGGAGCAGCCGGGCCGGCCGGGCCACCCGAACCGGCCGAACGCACCGGCGCGTGCGGCAGCCGCCGCCGGTCGATCTTCCCCGCCGCCGTCAGCGGCATCGCCGCCAGCGGCACGAAGTCGGCCGGCACCAGGTAGTCCGGCAGCCGCTCGGCCAGGAACGCCCGGATCCCCCGCGCCCCGCCGGCCGCCCCGGGGGCGAGCGTGTAGTACGCCGTGAGCGTGCGGCTGCCGTCCGCCGACTCCCCGTCGGCCGCGATCCGGGCCTGCCGAACGTCCGGGTGGGCGGCCAGGACGGCCTCGATCTCGGCCGGGTCCACCCGGTGCCCGCGCACCTTCAGCTGGTCGTCGAAGCGCCCGAGGATCTCCAGCTGCCCGTCGGCCCGCCACCGTCCGGCGTCGCCGGTGCGGTACATCCGCTCGCCGGGCAGCGGCGCGTACGGGTCGGGCAGGAAGGACTCGGCGGTGAGCCCGGCCTGCCGCCAGTAGCCGCGGGCGAGGCCGGGCCCACCGAGGTGGATCTGCCCCTTCTCCCCGGGCCGGACGGGGCGCAGCCGGGCGTCGAGCACATGCACCCGCACTCCGGGCAGTGGCCGGCCGATCGGTACGGGCGCGGCGGAGCCGCCCGGTCCCGTCGGGCCCGGGCCGGTGGCGCCCCCGCCGAGGAGGTCGGCCGTGACCTCGCAGAGCGTCGAGGTGACGGCCGCCTCGGTGACCCCGTACGCGTTGAGCAGCCGGGCGCCGGGCAGCCGTTCCAGGCAGCGGCGGCAGTCGTCGGCGTGCACGACGTCCCCGCCGACCACGACCAGCCGCAGCTCCCGGGGGCCGGGACCGCCGGGCGGGAGCAGGTCGAGCAGGTGGTGCCAGTAGGCGGGGGTGAGGTCGGCGACGGCCAGGCCCAGCCCGGGCAGCCGGCCGGCCAGTTCGGTGGGCGCCCAGGTGCCGCCCGCGTCCCCGCCGCCCAGCACGACGGTCGCGCCCGCGAGCAGGGCGCCGAACACCTGCTCCAGCGCGGTGTCGGAGCCGAGCGCGGCCAGTTGCAGGACGCGTTCGCCGGGGCGCAGCCGGTAGGCGTGGACGATCCGGTCGAGGGTGAACAGCAGCGCACGGTGGGTGACGGGCACGCCTTTGGGGCGGCCGGTCGTGCCGGAGGTGTAGATCAGGTAGGCGAGGTCGTCGGGGACGGCGCCGTCGTCTCCCAGGAACTCGCCGGAGCCGCCGCCCCCCGGCCCGAGCACGGGTACCCGGGAGGTCCCCGGGAAGCCGTCGCCGTCCGCGACCACCACCCGGGCCCCGCAGTCCTCGACGAGCCCGGCCAGCCGTCGCCGCGGGTGGGCCGGGTCCAGTGGCAGGAAGGCCCCGCCGGCCTTGAGCACGGCCAGCCAGGCGGTCACCAGCCCGGCCCCGCGTTCCAGGCAGACCGGCACGACCTGCTCGGGGCCGGCCCCGCGGGCCCGGAGCGCGGCGGCCAACCGGTCGCTGCGCAGGTCGAGTTCGCAGTAGCTCAGCGTGGCGTCGGCGGCGATGACGGCGACCGCCTCCGGGTCGTGCGCCACCCGCGCGCGGAACAGTCCGTGCACCGTGTCGGCGAATCCGGCCGCCGCGCGCCGTACGGGGGCGCCGTCGGGGAAGCCCAGTTCGGCGGGGCGCCACTCGCGTTCCACCCGGTCCCGGCAGTCGGCCCGCCCGGCCGGTCCGTGGACCTGCCGCCAGCCGGCCGGGACGGTCAAGTCCCCGGGCCAGATCGCATACTGACCGTTGTCGTTGCGGACCACGGCGTGACGGTCGGAGCTCACATCCGTCCGTACGCCCTGTGCGCTGTCTACTGCGTCGTCCACCGGCTTGACCTCGTGCTGTGGCGGCAGAATGCTGGGGAGTGCGACATTTCCGACTATACGCACTCCTGCCCCGTCGAGGCCGTCCGGTCGCACCCCCCACCGGACGCCTCGGTGCTGCGCGAAAGCGCCCACCCCCGTCCCGCCCCGGGCCGGCCCGTACGCCTCGCCCGCCCAGTCCTCGCCCGAACTCCCCCGCCCGACCGGCGGGGTGGTGTCGCGGAGGAGGTAGCCTCGTTGACTCGCCGGCGCCAACGCCTGATGGTCTGTTACCTGCTCTGGATGGTGCTGTTCACCGGCATCTACTACGCGAATCCGAGCCAGCGGATCATCTGGTGGACGGGCATCGGCCTCGGTGGCGTCGCCGCGATCGTGGTCGGCGTCCGTCTCAACCGGCCCGCGCACGCGCGCTTCTGGTACGTGCTGGCACTCGCCAACCTCAGCTTCACCGTGGGCGAGGTGATCCAGGCCGTCCAGCTGGACATCCTGCACCTGCCCAACCCGTTCCCGTCCGTCGCGGACGGCTTCTACCTCGCCGAGTACGTGCTGTACGCCGTCGGCGTGCTGGGCTTCATCCGCTGGCGCACGGCCCGTCAGGACCGCGCCGGGCTGCTCGACGCCCTCATCCCCACCATCGGACTGGCCCTGCTCGCCTGGATCTACCTGATCCTCCCGTACGCCCGGAACCCGGACCTCGACTGGTTCCAGAAGGCCGTCTCGATCGCCTACCCGCTCGGCGACGTGGTCGTGCTCGCCCTGCTGCTGCGCCTGCTGACCCCGCGCGGGGGCAACTCCCGCTCGCTGCAGCTGCTCGCCGTCGGCTCGCTCGGCCTCCTGGTCTCCGACGTGCTGTACGGGCTGATCCAGCTGCACGGCACCTGGCACATCGGCACGCCCGTCGAACTCGGCTGGGCCGCCTTCTACACCGCCTGGGGCGCGGCGGCGCTGCACCCGTCGATGGTCGAGCTGACCCGGCCGGTGCCCACCCAGCAGCCGGACCTGAGCACCGCCCGGCTGGTGCTGCTCACCCTCGCCTCGCTGATCGCCCCGGCGATCCTGATCATCGAGGCGCTGGCCGGCAACACCGGCAACGCGGGCGTGATCGGCGCGTTCTCCGCGCTGCTCTACCTGCTGGTGCTGGCCCGGCTGGCGGTGGTCGTCTCCGACCGCCGGCAGGCCGTCGCCCGCGAGCGGACGCTGCGCGAGGCGGGCGCCCGGCTGACCGCGGCCGTCACGGTGGAGGAGGTCGCGGACGCCGTCCAGTCCGCCGCGTCGACGCTGATGCCGGCCGAGGCCGGACACGTCGCCCTGCTCGCGGTGACCGAGGAGGGCGTGCTGCACGTGCGGCACGCCGGGAGCGGCTCCGCCCGGCAGGCGCCGCAGGACGCCGCGCCGTCCGAGCAGGTGCTGGAACTCGCCGCCGCCCGGGAGACCCTGCTGCTGCCCGTGGCCGCCCTGGGCCTGGACGCCGCCCCGCCCACCTCGACGAAGCCCGGCGCGTCCAAACCCGGCCCGTCCAAACCCGGCCCGTCCAAGCCCGGCCCCGCGCGGTCCGCCGCCGCGAAGCTCTCCGCCAAGCCCGGCGCCAAGCCCGCCGCGAAGCCCGGCGGCGACCGGCGCACCCGCCTCGGCGGCGGCATGCCGTACGCCCTGGTCTGCCCGCTCACCCTCGCCGAGCGCCCCTCCGGCGATCCGCTGATCGGCGCGCTCATCGTCACCGGCACCGAGCAGGAGCTGACCAGCCTCTGGAGCTCGCTGGAGATCCTCGCCGCGCAGGCGGCCCTCGCGGTCGAGCGGTTGGTGCTGAGCCGGGAGGTCATCCGCCGCAACAGCGAGCTGTACTTCCGCACCCTGGTGCAGAACGCCAGCGACGTCATCCTGATCCTCGACGCCGACGACGGCGTGCGCTACGCCTCCCCGTCCGCCGAGACGGTGCTCGGCCACCCGAACCTGGCCGGCACCCTGCTGACCGACCTGGTCCCGCCCGAGGACAGCCGGGAGGTCGGCAAGGCGCTGGCCCGGATGCGCGGGACGGCCGACCAGCCCCGGGCGGAGCAGCCGCGCGAGCACTGGCGGCTGCTGCGCCAGGACCGCACCCCGATCGAGGCCGAGGTCCGCTTCAACGACCTGCGCGCGGACCCGACCGTGGGCGCCCTGGTGCTCACCCTGCGCGACGTGACCGAGCAGCGGCAGATGGAGCGCGAGCTGACCCACCGGGCCTTCCACGACTCGCTGACCGGCCTGGCCAACCGGGTGCTGTTCCTGGACCGGGTCGGCCACGCCCTCTCCCGGGGCGAGCGCAGCGGAGCCGTCACGGGGGTGCTGTTCATCGACCTGGACGACTTCAAGGTGGTCAACGACACCCAGGGCCACGCGATCGGCGACGAACTGCTGGTCGCGGTCTCGCTGCGGATCTCCACCGCGCTGCGCGCCTCGGACACCGCCGCCCGCCTCGGCGGCGACGAGTTCGCGGTGCTGGTGGAGGACGCGCGGCGGCCGGCCGACGTGGACACCATCGCGTCCGGGGTGCTGGCGGTGTTCGCCGAGCCGTTCAAGCTCAAGTCGGGCGCGGTGCGGGTGACGGCCAGCATCGGCGTGGCGACCACCGAGGACAGCGTGGACGCGACCGAGCTGCTCACCCACGCCGACCTCGCGCTCTACTCCGCCAAGGCGGCCGGCCGCCGTCAGTGGCGCCACTACCGGCCGGCCCTGCAGACCGGGATGGTGGAGCGGCACGAGCTGAACGAGCACCTCGACTCGGCGATCGCGGAATCGGCCTTCCAGCTGTACTACCAGCCGATCGTCGACCTGCGCTCGGGGGACCTGGTCGCCTTCGAGGCGCTGGTCCGCTGGCCGCACGACCGCCGCGGCATGGTGCTGCCCGACGAGTTCATCGCCCTGGCCGAGGAGAGCGGCCAGATCGTCCCGCTCGGCGCCTGGGTGCTGGAGCGCGCCGCCCAGGAGGTCGCGGCCTGGCACGCCGCCAGTTCGGCGGTCCGCTCCGCCGCCGGCCGGCCGCCGCTGCGGGTCAACGTCAACGTCTCGGCCCGGCAGTTCCGCGACGCCGGGTTCGTGGACGTGGTCCGCCGGGCCCTGGCCACCACCGGCATCGACCCGCACACCCTGGTCCTGGAGCTGACCGAGTCCGTGCTGATGCGCCGCGACGACCGCATCCACGCCGACATGGCCACCCTGTCCGGCCTCGGCGTCGGCATCGCCATCGACGACTTCGGCACCGGCTACTCCTCGCTGTCCTACCTGCGCGAGTTCCCGATCTCCCTGCTCAAGATCGACAAGTCCTTCATCGACGGCCTCGGCCACTCGCCCCAGCAGTACGCCCTGGTCGAGGGCATCACCCGGATCGCCGACACCCTCGGCGTCCAGGTGATCGCCGAGGGCATCGAGCACGCCGACCAGCGCGACCTGCTCGCCGCCATGGGCTGCCCGCTCGGCCAGGGGTACCTCTTCGCCCACCCCATGGACTCCCCGCAGGCCCGCGCCCTGGTCCGGCGGACCTCCTACGAACCCGCCTGAGCGGCGGCCCGCCCCCGCTACTCCTTGCGCAGCGCGTGCGACAGCACCGTGAGCAGCGCCAGCGTGGGCCTCGCGTGCCCGGCCTCGACGGCCCGGACGTCGGCCTCCGGGAGGCCCGCCCGGGCGGCGAGGTCGCCGAGGGTGAGGCCGAGGTCGCCGCGGCGGGCACGGACGGCGCGGGCCAGGGCCTCGGCCGGGTCGCCGTCCGGATGGGCGGGGAAGTCCTCGATCAGGGGGCGCGCCAGGTCCACCGAACTCTCCTCATCGGCCTGCGGGGCGCACAGTCTGGCACGCGATCAGCGGACGGGGACCCCAAGCGGAGGTCAAGGAACCTTGACC